>CAYYGF010000020.1:0-18899 GCA_964471315.1 uncultured Oscillospiraceae bacterium
CCGGAGGACATCACGGCTTTTTCTATTTTGAATCGGACGCTTTCGGAGTCTGACGAGGCCCCTCTCATGGTGTTGTCTTCCCCGCCTCCCAGCATTTCCATTGCGGATGCATTGACTCTGCCCCACGACTGGGAAGAACCCTTTGTGCTCCGGGGCACAGCCGTGCTCCTTACCGGTTCCCGATTGGTATTGCAGGATGACTCCGGCGGTGTCTGCCTTTCCTTTTCCGAAATGCCGGATGTTTCGCTGGGTGACGATCTGGAAGTGACCTGCGAGCGAAGCAGCGCAGGCTTTTCCGCATACGATACCATCCAATTGGGCTCTTCTGCGCTGCCCACGCCATTGGAATGTACCCTGGCCGACGCCCCGGAGAACCGCCTCATTCAAATTGGCGGCGCCATGCTCGGGGAAGGCTGCATAACCCAGGATTCCGTCTGTCTTCCGTTGTCCGCAGCGCTTCCGGAGGGCATTGCCGTTGGCGACTGCGTCAATGCCATGGGCGTTCTGTTGGACGGCAAGCTTTACGCCCACGGTCTTTCCAAGGCCAAGGCGCGGACGGAAACCATGAACACCTGGTATCCTGTCCAGGTAGAGGCGCTTCTTCCCACAGATACCGCCATCTTTACGGTGACCAACGCCGAAGGTACGATATTCGTTCCGGCCTGGAACGAGCAGAGCCGCACGTTTTCTCCCGTGGAGGTTCAGCGGAACACAGAAGGGAATTTGGAATGCCCGGCATCTATGCTAACCTGGAACGTCACCCAGAGTTCCCAGGGGATGACGCTCTCCTCCTCCCAAGGCTATCTTTCCAGCCGGAATTCGTCAAAAAGACCTACTCTGTCCTCTGACGCCGATTATTGGACGATTTCCGAAGGATACTTGTATCATCTTACCTCTGTGCGATATTTAGCCTACCTCTACAGCGACTGGCGGATGGTAATAGACCACCAGGGCCTAGCCTCTGGGCAGTCCCTCCAGTTCTGGCGGTCGACTCCCGTCTCCGACATCCCGCCCTCCCAGCCGGATACGCCCGTTTCCCGGCCTTACTTTGGCCAGCTGCATGCCCACTCCACCCTTTCCAGCGGGCTGGATACGCCCAAACAGCTTTACGCGACCGCAGTCCAGGAGGGAATGGACTTTTTCGCCGTTACAGACCACAGCAATTCCTTCGACAATAGCCGCTCCGGTAACATCAACCAGGACGGTGCGGCCATCAGCAGCGACTGGGCTGCGGGAAAAGCGGCCGCTGCCGCCGCTGCCACGGAAACCTTCCTGCCCCTGTTCGGCTACGAGCTGTCCTGGCCGCCGACCCGGGATCTGGGGCACATTGCCACCTTCTGCACCCCAGGCTGGCTGTCCTACGAACAGGAAGAAGCTTCCACCTTGGAGCGCTACTATGAAGCCCTGGTCTCCTGCCCCGGCTCCGTCAGTCAATTCAACCATCCCGGGGAATACTACGGGGATTTTGAGGATTTTAGCCACTATGACCAGCGCTATGACGATGCCATTTTCCTTCTGGAGGTCAGTGCAGAACGCAGTTTTAGCGCCTATGACCGCTATACCCGGGCGCTGGATCGGGGCTGGCATGTGGCCCCCAGCAGCAGCCAGAGCAGCCGCGGCCGCACCGCCATCTGGGCAGATGCGCTGACGGAGAACGCTATTTTCGACGCCATCCGCCAATACCGGGTCTATGCCACCGGGGATCCGGATCTGTCCATCTCCTTTACCGTTGACGGCCAGAGCATGGGTTCCATCCTCACCCAGGCAGAAACGCTAGAAGCCACCCTCAGCGACCCGACGGACAGCGTCATTGGTCTGGTGGAGGTTATCGTGGACGGCGGCCGTGTATTTTTCTCTCAAACGGTGCAAACCGCCCAGGCCGCGCTGACCATCCCTCTGTCCGGCAACCATTCCTATTATTATCTGCGCGTCACCCAGCCAGACGGAGACATTGCCGTGACCGCCCCGGTTTGGATAGAGGATTACGCGGATGTGGGCATCCGCAGCTTTACCAGCGAAGGCTCCGCGAGTCCGGGCCAGGAAATTTCCCTGGACGTAACCCTGTATAACCAGGAGCCTAACGCATATCTGGTAGAATCCATCACGCTGTATCAAGGAGACACCCAGCTTGACCAGATCGAAAACCCCGGAACGGTGTCCCGGGGCGGCACTCTGCGCCAAAGCTTCTCCTACACCTGCGGCGATGCGGGCACCGTAGCCCTTCGGGCCGTTGTTACCGGCAGCATTGCCGGAAATACCCGCTCGGACGAAAAGACCATGCTCCTTCGCTGTACACCTGACTTGCCCGATACCCTCATGCCTCTTTCTGATATCCGCCAGGGGCGGATCGGGCAAACCTACCGGGCCAAGGGCTTTGTCACCGCCGGAACCTCCAACCCCAGCAATTCCTTCCCCAATACCATCTATCTCCAGGATGACACCGGCGGCATCGCCGTCACCGAGTTTTCCGTCAGCGGCGTTCAAGTGGGCTGTCCGCTGGAAATCACCGGCGTTCTGCGCAACAGCAGCGGCAATCTGATTCTGGAAATGCTGGAATTCACCGTGCCCCAGGAGGATTACTACCGCTTTGTTCCCCGCACACTGTCCTGTGAGACCGCTCTCAATTATGCCGTTCACGGCGGCGAACTGTTGCAGGTACAGGGCAAGGTGATTTCCCGAATCCTCACCGACGATGGAAAGGGCGTCTCCCAATTTGTGATAGAGGACATCGTCGGCGGACGCGCTACCATATTGATTGAACCCTATATTCGTTCCGGCTCCACCGGGAAAAACACCCTGGCCAGCCAGGTTCAGGTTGGCCGCACCGTCCGGGCCATGGGTCTGGGACATCTGGACGAATCCGGTCAAAGCGTGCTCCGGGTACGCAACTGTGAGGAGGTCGTCTACGTCCCGCCTCTCCCCGACCGTACCAATCCCAAAACCGGTGATATCCTCCAATGGCTGGGAATGGTCTGTCCGCCAGCCGCATTCTTCTACTGATTCTTCTCCCGCCTCATTCCCGGTTCAAAATCCGATACACCAGCTCCATATCCAGCCCCTCCCGCACGGCCTGGGCCAAGGTATCGTATTGGCGCTGCTTGTAGGCCGCCGGATCGTCGCTTTCCAACGTTTGTACGGAAATGCCCCGTTGCCGGCAAAGGGCCTTTCGGATTTCATCCGCCACACCGGGCGCATCAAAAATGCCGTGGATATAACTGCCGTATACACTACCGTTTCCCACCACCGGGGCCGCCGCTTCTTTGCTGCGGCCCATGTGGATTTCATAGCCCGTGTATGTCATGCCGTTTAGGCAGCTGAGCAGCCCCGGTATCTGCTGAAAAACGCCGCCGGTCTGAGTCTGCACCTTTTGTCCCCGGAACACGGTCTGCATGTCCAGCAGCCCCATCCCGGCAATTTCCGTGACACCGGCAGCTTCCACCTGCTCCGGATCCAGGATTCGGCTCCCAAGCATCTGGTAACCGCCGCAGATGCCGAACACCAGCTTTCCGGCGCTGGCCGCCTTGCAGATCGCCGCCTCCAGTCCGCTCTGCCGCAGCCATTGCAGGTCAGAGATGGTGCTTTTGGTACCGGGCAGCAGGATCATATCCGGATCATGCAGCTCCGATACCCGCTCCACATACCGCACGGACACATTTTCATACCGCTCAAAGGGGGACACATCCGTAAAATTGGAGATTCTGGGTAGCCGGATCACCGCGATGTCCAGCAGCTTTCGTTCCCCGCCGGAGAGAAAGCGCTCCGTCAAGCTGTCCTCGTCATCCACGTCCACATGGACATAGGGCACCACTCCCGCCACCGGAACGCCGCAGAGCGTTTCCAGCGTTCGCAGTCCCGGCTCCAGAATGGCCCGGTCGCCCCGGAATTTGTTGATGACGGTACCCTTGATTCTAGCCCGCTCCTCCGGCTCCAGCAGCGCCACCGTACCGTAGAGCTGGGCAAACACTCCGCCCCGGTCGATGTCCCCCACCAGCAGCACCGGCGCGTCCACCAGCTTGGCAAGGCCCATATTGACAATGTCCTCTTGCTTGAGATTGATCTCCGCGGGGCTGCCCGCGCCCTCGATGACGATAATGTCGTATTCGGCATCCAGCGAACGGTAGGCATCCAGCACCGCCGGAAGAAATTCCCGCTTCCGGCGGTAATATTCCATGGCACGCATGTTTCCCAGAACCTGACCGTTCACGATCACCTGGCTGCCCACATCGGTGGTAGGCTTCAGCAATATGGGATTCATCCGCACATCCGGGGCGATCCCCGCCGCCTCCGCCTGAACTACCTGGGCTCGGCCCATCTCTCCCCCATCCGCTGTGATAAAGGAATTCAGTGCCATATTCTGGCTTTTAAAGGGGGCCACCCGGTAGCCGTCCTGCTGGAAAATCCGGCAAAGCCCGGCGCACAGTAGACTTTTGCCCGCGTTGGACATGGTGCCCTGAATCATAATGTTTTTAGCCATGGCAGCTCCTTTCCAGTTCCTCCCGAAGCATCTGAACCAGAGCTTCATTTTCCTCCCGCCGGCGCACGGCCACACGGTACCATCCGGAGCCGAGGCCGTGATAGTTGGCGCAGCTGCGTACCGCGACGCCCCGCTTTCTCAGTTCCGCGTCCAGCCCCGTCGGGCCGGAAAACAGCAGATAGTTGGCCTGGGACGGGCAGACCCAAAATCCCAGTTTTTCCAGCTGTTCCTTCAGCCAGGGCCGCTCCATGCCGATCAGATGCCTGGTTTTTTCCAGGAATTCCCGTTCCCGCAGCGCCGCGATGCCTGCCTCTTGAGCCGGTGTGGATACATTCCAGGGCTGCGCAGCTTTTGCCATACTTCCCAGAAGATTTCCGTCACTACTCATGCAGAAGCCCAGCCGCAGCCCCGCCATACCGTAGCTTTTGGTAAAGGCTCTGAGCAGAAACAGCTGGGGATTATCCGCCAGTTCCCCCTTGAGGCTCTCCTGCCGGTCGGACAGATCGGCAAAGCACTCGTCCACGAACAGCCGGATTCCTTGCTCAGCGCAATATCGGAGGATTTCCAGCAGCAGCTGCCTGGGAACCGTTTGACCGGTCGGATTGTTGGGACTGCACAGGAACACTGCATCCGGATTTTCCCGATCCAGGAACGTCAGAAAATCTCTGTCCAGCACAAAATTCCGCTCTTTGGAAAGGACATACCGGGAAACGGCGCATCCCGCCTGCTCCAAAGCCAGGGAATATTCCGAAAAGGTCGGCGCCAGCTCTACTGCCCGCTTTGCCCCAATACTCTGGCAGTAGGCATAAATTAGCTCCGCTGCGCCATTGCCGCAGAGGATCCAGTTTTCCGGCACCTGTTCAAATTCCGAGATGGCCCGAACCAGCTTTCGGCAATAGGGATCCGGATAGCGGTGGAGTTGGGCGAGGCTCTCCTCCACCGCAGCCAGCACCCCGGGAGGCGTCCCCAGAGGATTGGTATTGGCGGAAAAATCCAGCAGAATTTCTTCCCCGTAAACATCCCCGCCGTGGGGATTTTTTGTCTGATACAGCATGGCTTTTCACCTGTCCAAATTATACTTCCTGTAGTTTAGGCCAAAGCCTCCCCTTACAGGGGAGGTGGGCCGCCGCAAGGCGGGTCGGAAGGGTACGTGCTTTGCGGAGCAAAGCACCAAAAAGTTTGTTATGACAAACTTTTTGAGTAACCCCTCAGTCACAGCTTTCGCTGTGACAGCTCCCCTTGCAGGGGAGCCTTTACACCGCAAACCCGAGTCAACACAGCAAGCACACCGCCAGCAGCTTTCCCCCGGCACAGAGGGCCAGAGCCAGCAAGGCGGTGGCATACAGCAGCCGGCAGGAAAGGGGAATGTCCTCCGGCACGATCTCCCGGCGCGGATCTCCAATGTACTGCTTTTTGTGCAGGACGCCGTGATACCAGGCGTCACCCCCCAGCCGCAGGCCCAGAAGTCCTGCGCACACCGATTCCGTTTGGGCGGAATTGGGGCTGGCATGGTGATACCGATCCCGGCGAAAAATCTTCCATCCGTTTTTCCCGTCAAAACCCAGCAGCGCTCCCGCCAGAAGCATCACCAGTGCCGACAGCCGCGCCGGGAAGAAATTCAGCACATCGTCCATTTTCGCGCTGACCAGGCCGATGTTCTGATAGGGCATTTCCACGTACCCCAGCATGGAGTCCATGGTGTTCACCGCTTTGTAGAAAAAGCCCAAAGGCGCGCCGCCGATGGCGAGATACACCAGCGGAGCAATCACCCCATCAGAGGCGTTCTCCGCCACAGTCTCCACCGCCGCACGGGCAACTCCCGCTTGATCCAGCCGGGCCACATCCCGCCCGACGATCATAGACACCGCTTGACGCGCTTGCTCCAAATCTCCGGTTTTTAGGGCCTCGTAAACCTTCATGCTCTCCTGTTTTAAGGATTTCGTGGCCAAAATCTGACCGCACATCACGCTCTCCACCGCCAGGGCCAGCCAAGGGCTCATGCGAAAGCAAAGCCGCAGCAGCGCCCAGGGAACCACAGTGGAAATTCCCGCCACCAGCACCCAGAGTACACCCCCCGCGATTCGTTCTCCCCAAACCGTTTTGGGAAAAACCTTGCGCAAAACCCGCTCCCAAAAGCTGATCTGCTTTCCGATGAACACCACCGGATGGGGAATGCTGTGGGGATCCCCCACCAGCAAATCCAGGCCAAAGCCCAGCACCAGCGCCGCTAACGACCGCATTCCAACCTTCCTCCCTGCATAGTGAAAATGTAGATGGGATTCTGCCCGGTCATCAGGCTGTAGGCCCCGGCCTTTCTGGCCTTTGCCACCGTTAGGCTCACCACCTCCGTTTCCACGAAGGGCAGCTGTTTCATGCACGCCGTCAGTTCCCCGACGGATTCCAGAGAAATGGCTGTGGCTACGATCCGGACATTGGGATTCTTTTCCAGCAGCAGGGAAAGAATGCTTTTCAGATTTCCTCCGGTGCCGCCGATAAATGCGTGGGTGGGAGCGGGCAGATCCACACAGGCCTCCGGGGCCGTCCCCGGCACAATGGTCAGATTCTCCGCCTGAAATTTTTCCCGGTTTTCCGCCAGCAGCGCCAGGGCATTTTCTTTGCGCTCGATGGCAAAAACACGGCCATCCTTTGCCCGCAGGGCCATTTCCATGGCTACGCTGCCGCTGCCCGCACCCACATCCCAGGCCACGGCATCGGCAGTCAAGCGCAGCTTGGACAGACAGACACTGCGCACCTCACTTTTGGTCATGGGCACGGATTCCGCCCGGGTAAAGACCTCGTCCGGCAGTCCGTGGGTCACCACAGACCGGGCCTTGGGATTTTCGATCAGCGCCGCGGAAAGGCTGGAAAACGTTTGCCCTGCCAGGGTCTCCGCGCTGCCGGTGGTGAGCTTCTCCGAGTCATAGCCCAGATTCTCCCCCACATGCACGATAACCGCGCCCAAGCCGCCCGCCGTAAGACTTTGGCATAGTTTTCCCATGCCGTTCTCGCCGCCCGCCAGGACAAATACCCTGGGGTTTGCGCGTACATCGGCGCAGAGATTGCGGCTTCTGCCGTGGGCACTGACGCTAACCACATCCTCATAGGATGTCCCCAGCTTGGCGCACAGGTACGCAAGGCTGCTGATCCCCGGTAAAACCGTCACATCCCAGTCTACCAGCAATGGCAGCAGCTTTTTTGTGCCGCTGAAAAAGCCCACATCTCCGGACATGGCCACCGCGAAACGGCTGTATTCCCGATGCGTCTGAAGATAGGCCGCAATGGTTTCCGGCGCAATGGCCTCCACCGCCGTCTGAGCGGGGGAAGTCACGCTTTCCAGCATCCGTTTGGCTCCCAGCACACACTCCGCCCGGCGGATGGCCGTCTGGGCAGCCTCTGTCATACATGCCCGGTTCCCGGGGCCGATTCCCACGATGGCAACCTGGGGTTTCCGGCGCAGGCCGAACCGTCTGCAAAGCAGTTTCACCGTCTGGGTAAAGTCAAGTCCCTCCCGCTGGGGCGGCCGGCCAATTACCACCAGCTTTGCCCCCGCCTCCCGGGCAGAAGCGATTTTTTCTTCAAAGCCCCCGGCGGCGCCGGATTCCTTGGTCACCAGATACGCCGCCCCCACAGCGCGGAGCATGGCGGTGTTCATTTCCTGGGTAAAGGGACCCTGCATGGCGAGAATATGGGACGGCTGCACCCCCGCCTCCCGGCAAAGCCGCAAAGAGTCCTCCATGGGCAGCACCCGGGCGAACACCCGCCCGGCAAAATCCGTTACCCCGGTAAACCGGGCCAGCTCCTTGCTGCCGGTGGTCAGCAGGATATTCCCCTCCACCGTGTTCAGATAGGCCACCGCCGCCGGGATATCCGGAACGAACACCGCGTCCTCCGGCGCATCTCCGCCCCGGCGCAGCAGGCGAAGGTATTCCGTGCCGGTTTCGCCGCAGGCTGCAAAAATATTCTCCGTCACCGCGCTGGCATAGGGATGGGTAGCGTCCACCACCAGGTCAAAGTTTTCCTTTTGAAACAGCGCCACCATTTCCTCCCGGGGCATCCGTCTGGCAGAAACGGTCACATTATCACCGGGTTTCAGCAGGGTCTGCCCATAGTCTGTAGCCACACAAGCCGTAACCGCCACCGGCTGGCCGGAAAGAAATTCTACCAACTCCCTGCCCTCAGTGGTGCCGGCAAACACACACAGCTTATCCATTCCGATATCCTCTGGGGGTAACCAGATTTCCCCCGATTTCCCGGGTCATGGCATTGCCGATGAATACCGTGCAGAACATGTCCACCGCTTTGTTCTCCAGTTCTGCCAGAGTGCAGATCTCCCGGCTCTGCCCCTCCCGGCCAATGTTCCGGGCCACGGCGCACAGCCGGTCACCAGGCAGGGCGCGGCGCAGAATGCCGCAGGCCCTGCGCAGATAGTCGGGTCTTCCATGACTGGCCGGGTTATACAGTACGATGGACAAATCCGCCGCTGCTGCCGATTCCAGCCGCTTCTCGATGGTTTCCCAGGGTGTCAGCCGGTCGCTGAGACTGATCACCGCGAAATCATGGGTCAAGGGCGCGCCCAGCAGGGCCGCGCCGCTGCAAGCCGCCGTCAAACCCGGAACGATTTCTACCTCCGGCTCCGGCTTTTCTCCCCGCAGCTCATATACCAGCGCCGCCATGCCGTAGATGCCGCTGTCTCCGGAACAAACCAGCGCTACCTGTTTTCCCTGTTCCGCCTCCTCCAGAGCCATCCGGCACCGCTCCGCCTCCCGGGTCATGGGGGTGGTCAAAAACGTTTTTTCCGGATACCACCGCTTGACCAAATCCACATACACATGATAGCCGATGATCAGATCGCTCCGCTCCAGGACCTTCCCGGCGCGGATGGTCATATTGTCATAATCTCCGGGGCCAATGCCCACCACATACAGCTTTCCCAAAGCGTACCTCCCAATGTTCCGCCGCCACGGCCACCGTCACGCCGCCGCAGGCTGTTTTTTCTACCAGTAATGTTTCCGCCCCCAGCATGGCTGCCCTCTGGCATACGTTGTCCACGCCGGTAACGCCGCGGACAAATTCCGAGGGCGCAAAGTGCCCGGGCACGTCCATCAATTCCGCCGGCGTGTAAAATTCCGCCGGCAAGCCTCTTTCCCGGCAGAATTCCAGCAGCCCCGGCTCCTGTGCCTTTAGGTCGATGGAGGCCACGCATTTGACGCCCTGGGGATCCAGACCGTTTTCCCGCAGCACCTCGTCCACCGCCCGGGAGATCGTCTCCGGCTGAACGCCCTTCCGGCATCCGATACCCAGCCGCATCGCCTTCGGAATCAAGCGCAGGGTGTTTCCAAAAGGCTCCGTCATTCGGCAGGTGATGTAGATTCCCAGTTCTCCGCCGCTGCCGGGAATCACCCCCGGCGGCAGCTCGGTCACAATGGGGAAATCGCTTTTCAGCGGCACCTCTCCTTCCAGAATGGCGGCGGCTACCGCTTTCGCGGTTTTCATATCGCTGATTGCATAGCCGCCCTCTGCCGCCCAGGTATCCACAGAGAACTTACCGTGGATGTCCGTGGCCGTGGTAATCACCGCAGTGGCACCCAGCTTTTCCGCAAGACTCCCGGCCAGAGCGTTGGCCCCGCCAATGTGGCCGGAAAGCAGAGGAATCACAAACCACCCCAGCTCGTCCAGGCATACCACCGCCGGATCCCGGCGCTTGTCCCGGACAAAGGGCGCGATTTCCCGCACCGCGATGCCACAGGAGGAAACAAAAATCAGCGCGTCCGCCTCCAAAAAGCAATCTCCATAAAACCCCCGGGAGGGCTTCGGGATTGAAAAAACATCCTCCCCCGCCAAACGCTCCGGCGCGCACAGGCGCATATCCTCCCACCCCAGGGCTTCTTTCACCCGGCGGGCGGTATCCAGACCCTGGCGGCTGTAGGCAAAAATCGCGGCCTTCACCGGGTCGCCTCCCGGAACTCTGTGGTGAAGCCCGGATGGTACAGCAGGGATCGCTGATACGCTTCCCCCAGGCAGTCACCCACCACGATCAAGGCGGTCTTGGTCAAGCCGTTTTCCGTCACCGTTTGGTGGAGGGTCTGCACCGTGCAGGGAAAAATCTTTTCCTCCGGCCAGGTGGCCTTGTAGACTACCGCCACCGGGGTATTCCCGGGGTAGCCGCCGGCCATCAGCTCCTCCTGGAGCCGCTCGGTTAAGGAGGTGCTGAGAAACAGCACCATGGTAGCCCGGTGCGCTGCCAGGGAGCGGATGGATTCCCGCTCCGGCACCGGCGTCCGGCCAGCCGCCCGAGTGATGATGACCGTCTGGCTCACATCCGGCAGGGTGTACTCCGCCTTCAGCGCCGCCGCCGCGCCACAGAAGGCGCTCACCCCCGGGCAGACATCGTAGGCGATACCCAACTTCTCCAGGGCATCAAACTGCTCCCGCACCGCGCCGTAGATGCTGGAATCTCCGGTGTGGAGCCGGACGGTGGTTTTCCCCTCTGCCTCCGCCTCCCGGATCACGTCGATCACCTGCTCCAGCGTCATTTTTGCACTATTGTGAATTTCACAGTCTGACTTGCAGAATTCCAGCAGCGCCGGATTTACTAGGGATCCGGCATAGATCACCACGTCCGCTTCCCTCAGCAGCCGGGCGCCCCGCACCGTGATCAGATCCGGCGCACCGCTCCCCGCGCCTACAAAATGTACCATTTCTACCCCTCCTTGATATGATTCAGCAACGCAAACGCATTTGAAGTCTGTCCCAAAATGCCATATTCCTTGGAAAACACGACCACACCTGTCTCCAATGACTCGCCGCAGCGGTATTGGAGGTGCTGATGGATGCTCCGGGTCAGACTGCCCAGCGCTTCGTCCCAACAGCCGCCCTCCCGCAGAATCCGCAGCGCGTCATCACAGGCGACACAGCTCAGCATTTCCCGTATTTTCTCCTTTTTCAGCCCGGCGGCACCGGCGTGGGCCGCCAGAAGCTCCATGCGGCAGTCACCGTATTTGGAGTGGGTGTTCAGCATTCCTCCCGCCAGCTTTACCAGCTTGCCGATGTGGCCGATAAGCAGCGCTCCCCGAAAGTCCAGTTCCTTACAAATTTCCAGGGCATCTCCAATGAAATTGGAGCAGGGAACCGCCAGTGCCGGGTCGATACGCAGACTGTCCCGAACAAAATCCGAGCCGTAATTGCCAGGGGTCAGCAGCACATAAGCGCCATTCTCCCGCCGCTGACGCAGCTCCACCCGGATGGTATCCACCAGTGCCTTCTCACTCATTGGCTCCACAATTCCCGTGGTGCCCAGAATGGAAATACCGCCCTGAATGCCCAGCCGGGGATTAAAGGTCTTTTTCGCCAATTCCTCCCCCTCCGGGACGGAGATGGTCACGGAAAGCCCCCCGTGATAATCCGTCAGAGCCATGACCTGGGCCACGTTTTCCCGGATCATCTGCCGGGGTACGGAATTGATGGCCGCCGCCCCCACCGGCTGATCCAGCCCAGGCCGGGTCACCCGGCCCACGCCCTGCCCGCCGTCGATGGTAATGCCCGGCGCTGCACCAAAGCCAACCTGGGCAAAAATCAAGGTGCCGTTGGTCACATCCGGGTCGTCCCCGCTGTCCTTACGGACGGCACAGGAAACCCGGTCTTCCTCCATGGCAATCTCCAAAATATCCAAATCCAATTCCAGCCCCTTTGGGGTGGAAAGATGGATGTTCTCTTTTCTTTTTCCGGTGAGCAGCATCCAGGCTGCCGCCTTGGCCGCCGCTGCGGCGCAGGAGCCGGTGGTGAAGCCTAAGCGCAGCTGCTTTCCGTCCTTGTGCATGTAGACTTCCATAGGCTCAGCGGGTGATCTGATACAGCAGGGCGTTGCAGATGGCAGCCGCCACATTGCTGCCGCCCTTCCGGCCCCGGGCGACAATGTACGGAACCGGGGAACCGATGATCAGCTCCTTGCTCTCCACAACGTTGACAAACCCCACTGGCACCCCGATTACCAGGGCCGGCTGCACCTTCCCCGCCAAAATCTGCTCATGCAGGGAAATCAGCGCGGTAGGGGCGTTTCCGATGGCAAAAACGCAGGGCTTTTCCAGCTTGGCCGCCCGCTCCATGGATACCATGGCCCGGGTGACGCCCCGTTCCCTGGCCTCTGCCGCCACCTCCGGGTCAGACATAAAGCAGTGGACGTGCCCGCCAAGGCGGCCCAGGATGGTCTTGTTGATACCCGCTTTCGCCATCTGGGTATCGGTGACAATATCACAGCCGTTTTTCAGCGCCTCGATGCCCTTCTCCACCGCGTAATCGGAAAAAGTCAAATTCTCCACATAGGAAAAATCGGCGGTAGTGTGGATGACCCGCTTGATGACCGGCTCCTGCACCGGATCTAGCACAGTATCTCCCAGCAGCTCCGTAATAATGGCAAAGCTTCGTTTCTCAATCTCCGCAGGTTTGATGGTTTCCAGCATGGCGCATGTTCTCCTTTCGGCAGGCTTCATAAAAATTCCGGGCAAAGTCCGGATTGGCATAGAAATGGAAATGGGGAAATCCCGCGTATAGCCGCTGGTTGGCAACCACACAGGGCCAGCTCCTGCCGCTTTCCTTCCGGGCGGTGAAGTCCTTTCCTGTCTCGGTGCAATCCCAGCGGTGGAATTCGTGCCCGGGAATGGCGCTGCCCGCTTTCCCCAGCAGGTTGTCTGTCTGTGCCGTCAGCGTCACATAGCCGAATCGGGTCAGCTTTCCGGTATCATAGCATTTCCCCGGCAAAAAGCCCACCATAGGCGCTCCGGCGATGGCCTCCGTCAGATACATAAACCCGCCGCATTCGGCGATGCAGGGCAGTCCCCGGGAGAGGGCTGCCCGAAGGGAAGTACGCATTCCGGTGTTTTCGCTGAGCTGCCTGGTGTAAAGCTCCGGATATCCGCCGCCAAGGTACAGCCCATCCAGATTTTCCGGCAATATCGCATCCTCCAGAGGGCTGAATTCCACGATTTCCGCGCCCATCTCCCGGAGCGCGTCCAAATTGTCCCCATAGTAGAAGCAGAATGCCTTGTCCCTGGCCACGCCGATTCGCACCATTTCCTGTCTGGGGAAGCTGACTTCCCGGCAGGAAACCGGCGGCGCCGTTTTCGCCAGGGCCAGCAGTCCGTTTAAATCCAGGGTTTTCTCCGCCTGGCGGGCCAGGCGCTGCATCTTCTCCCGCAGTCCGGCCACCTCACTGGCGGTAACCAGCCCCAAGTGACGGCTTTCCAGACGGCATTCCGGCATCGGGGGCAAAAAGCCCAGTGCCTGCAAGCCCAGCCGCTCCCGAATGGCCTTCGCCAGGCCGGGATAGGTCATGGGGCTGCATTTGTTCAGAATCACGCCCCGGATCAAGTTCTCGGACTGATAGGTTAAAAAGCCCTGGATCACCGCCAGAATGGACTGGGCCGCTCCGGCGGCATTGACCACCAGCACCGCAGGGCTGGCCGTCAATACTGCCGTCTCATAGCTGCTGGCCCGGCTGGAATCCAATGTCAAGCCGTCATAGTAGCCCATAACCCCCTCCAGCACGCTGACATCACAGCCGGCGGCATTTTTCGCCAGCAGATACCGCAGCGTGTTCTCCGGAAAGAAAAAGCTGTCCAGGTTGGCGCTTTTCGCCCCGATGATCCGGCTGTGGAACATGGGGTCGATATAATCCGGGCCGCATTTGAAGGCGCCAACCTTCAGCCCCCGATCCGTCAGCGCCTGCAGCACCGCGCAGGTGACGGTGGTTTTTCCACAGCCGCTATTGGTTCCCGCCAGCAGCATTCTGGGTACGTTCATAGGCCCATCTCCTTCACAGCTTCTCCGTCACCGGAATTCCCCGATCCCGGGCAAGGCACAGCAGTTCTCCGTTCAGCCGGTTCAATCTGCCAACAGGCGTTCCCGCATCCACCACCTCGCGGCAGGACAGCAGCAGCGCCGCAGCCGCCTCAAAGGCCTGGCGCGGCATCTCCTCAAAGGCAGGCACCGTAACCACATGCGCACTCAGCTCCCGGGCAATCTGGGCGTCCACATCGTTTTCAAACAGAATTCCCGTGGCAAAGGGAATCCGCCTCTTTTGCAGCTGTCGGTAAACCGGCGCGCCGAAGCCCGCTCCGGCAATGACGAACACCTCCGGCACACCCTTGGGCCGGGACAGCTCCACGCTGCCAAACAGCAGATTGTACGCTCCGCTTTCCATATCATACAGCTTTTCCATGACGTGCTTTTCCACAATATCCTCCGGCTTTCCGTAGGCGTAAATGGTCTCTCCCTTGACGCACAGCAGATAATCTGACACTTTCATGGCAAGGTCAATCTCATGCAGGGACAGCACCACCGTTGTCTCCTGCTCCCGGGCCATATCCCGCAGCACATCCAGCAGCTCGATTTTATGGCGGATGTCCAAATACGCCGTCGGCTCATCCAGGACGAGAATCTCCGGCTCCTGGCAAATGGCCCGGGCCAGCAGAATCCGCTGCCGCTGGCCATCCGACAGCGTATCAAAGGCCCTCTGGGCCAAATCCAGGGCGTGTACCCGCTCCATGGCCTGCCGGACGATTTCCTTATCCTCCGGTGTCAGCTTTCCCATCAAGTTGGTATAGGGATAGCGACCCATGGCCACCACCTCGGCACAGGTCATCAGCTCCGGGCGCACCCGGTCAGTGAGTACCACCGCCACAGACTTTGCCATCTGCTTGGCCGGCCAGGAGGCAAGATCGTTGCTGCCAACGGTAACGCTGCCCCGGATGAGTGCCAGCTGCCGGGTGATGGATTTTAAAATGGTGGACTTTCCCGCGCCGTTGGGGCCGATCAACGTCAGAATTTTCCCCTTCTCCAGGGACAGACTGATATCCCGGATCAAGGCTTGACCATGGTAGCCCACCGCCATATTCTCGGTTTTCAAAAATGCGTCCATATCAGTCCGCCTCCTGTCTGCGCCGCTTGACCATCATGTAGATCACCACCGGCGCGCCAAAGGCGGAGGTCACCGTGCTGATGGCCAGCTCCGTAGGTGCCAGCGCTGTCCGGGCAATCAAATCGCAGAACATGCAGAACACGCTGCCGCACAGGAAGGTCGCCGGGATCACCAAAGCGGGCCGGGAGGTTTTCAAAACCGTCCGCGTAATGTGGGGCACCGCGATGCCCACGAAGGAAATCGGCCCCGCCAAAGCCGTGACGCAGGCGGACAGGAGGCTGCTCAGCAGAATCAGCAGCACCCGGAAGGGCCGGATGGCAATCCCCAGGCTCTGGGCGTAGCCCTCTCCCAGGGCATACGCCCCGATGGGCTTGCTCATCAGCCAGACCAGCACCAGGCAGGGCGCGCACAGGGCGGACGCCATTTTGACGCTGTCCCAATCCGCGCCGGAAAACGTGCCCATGGACCAGCTTGTCAGATTCACAATGTCCTGCTCATCGGCAAAGGTGACGCAAAAATCCGTTACCGCGCTGCAAATATAGCCCACCATAATGCCGATCACCAGCAGCATGGACATATTCTTTACCTTCTGGGAGAACAGCAGCACGATGGAGGTAATCATCAGCGAACCGGCAAAGGCAGCGGCAATGAGCATTCCGGCGCCCGCCTGGCGCAGATGCTCCGCCAGGAAAATCACCGTCACCCCCACCACCATTTTCGCCCCGGAGGAAATGCCCAGCACGAAAGGCCCGGCAATGGGATTGCGGAAGAAGGTTTGCAGCAAAAGGCCGGATACGGACAGGGCGCCTCCCAGCACCGCCGCCAGCAGCACTCTGGGCAGCCGGATTCGAAAGAGAATCGTCCCCGCTGTGGAGCTGTCAAACTGCCGGTGAACCGCCCCGTTCCAGAGCATCCGCAGGATCTGGCCCACCGGAATCTCCACAGAGCCGGTATTCACATTCAACACCAGGCACCACAGCAGCAGCGCCAGCAGCACCAGCAGTACCAGCGTAAACCGGGCCAAACTGCCAAACATATCGTCCGTCTTGTTCATCATTTCTGCCTTTCTATTTCAGCCGGTACAGAAAATCCAGTTCCAGACTGTCCGGCTCTCGGGTGGTGAACACCTGGTGGAATTCCTTTGTCATCTGCCCCAGCTGCAAAATTTCCTGATACATATTCTGGCTGGTGCACCACACGTCTCCGGTCTGTACCGCCTTGAACTGTTCCAGCAGCGGACACCGCTCCAGCAGCTGGGTCAGGCTCTCCACCTGGCCGCTGATGGCGCTGTTATAGATGACCACATCCGCATCCTTCGCCGCGGCGAAGAAGGTCTCCATCTCCAGATTTACAGTGGAGGTGGATTTTTCCGGATCTCCCAGGTCACGGAAAATATACTCTCCGCCAGCCAGCTCGATCATTTTGCTGACATAATCGCCGCTTTTTCGCACAACCGCGCTGCCTGTGGAGCTGATGTAGAAAAACGCCACGGTTTTTCCCGTGGGTTCTCCTGCGGCGGCTTCCTCCATATATTTCACCTGCCGGTCAAACAGGGCCTGGGCCTTCTCCTCCTCGTTCAGCAGCGCGCCGTACAGCTTGATCCATTCCGTGCGGCCCAAAGGATGGCTTTCATGGCTGGCCTGGTCAATCAACACCGGGATCCCCAGTTCTTCCAGCTTTTCCTTCACGCCGGAGGCATGGCCGATCATGGTGGATTCCACTGCAAGAGAACACTTTTCCTTCAAAATCCGCTCATAATCCGGCTCGCTGTATTTCCCGGCGTAGAGCATACTGCCGTTTTCCATGGCCTTTCGGGCACTGTCAATGTACCAGCCCTCTGCCTTCGTGCCGGACAGGCGGATGGCATCCGCCCGTCCCAGGCCGTCAAACAGGCACATAGCCGCAGTGGCCGCCAGATAGATGTTCTCAATGGGCTGGTACAATGGCACAATGTCCCCAGCGATGCCCTCCGGCAGCTTGCCGCCCTCTGGAATCACCAGAAAGCGGCTGCCATCCGCCAGGGAGATCAGCTTGTAGCCGCCCCGGTAATCGTCCACGCGGAATTCATGGGCATATTCCAGCGCCATGGTTTTTTCCGGCTGCCAGCCGTTGCCAAGCCCCTCCCGCGGATCCCCGGAGGCGCAGCCGCTGAGCACCATAACGGCAAGGAGAATCCAGGCAGCCAGACGCTTCATGGTCATTCTCCTTCCGGACGCAGGGAAGCGCCGTCCAGGTACAGCGTATAATCCACCAGATGGGGCTGGCTCATGGCCACGGTGGAGGCGCTGACCGCCATCTTCTGTCCCAGTACCACCGGGATCTGGAAGGTGGAATTTCCCTCTTCTTGGACAGGGTCATACTGAACGCCGTCCACAATCATGTATTCATAGTTGGGGCTGCTCCACACAATGGTGGCGGTGATGGTTTTCCCATCAGACACAAGCGCCGCGGGAGACTCCACCGTTGCCCTGCCGGAGCCGCCCTCCAGGGCTACATTGCAGACATAGCTTCCTTCCTGGGGAACCGGATTCTGCACACTGACCTTGTGGTCATACCAGACCCCTTTTTTGCCGATCAGAGCCAGGTCAAACTCCTGTTCCACAGCCTCTACAGGGATGTCAAACCCGTTGACTTCCTCACTCAATCCGTCGCTATAAGTTACCGTATCCACCGTAGGCTCCAGCCAGACAGCCCCCTCCTGCTGGGCCTGCTCCGCCATACCCACATACAGATTGACGATATTTTTTGACGTCAGGCTGACATGCAGCGTCATCTGACCGCCACTCACCGTCAGGGTTCCCTTGCCATCACAGGCTTCATTGGCATGGAACATACTACTGTCTGTCTCAAAGTCCACCAGGTACACCCCGTCCGCCAGGGCGATCCCCGCCGCCTGCTCCGTCAGCTCCGGTTCCGTAGCCGGTGTGGTTTCCTCGGTTGCCAGTGTGGTTTCCACCATCGCCGCCGTGGTTTCCGGCGCAGCATTCTGGCCGGCTCCGCAGCCGGTCAGCAGCAGAAGCCCCAGCAGCAGCCAAATCCCATTTTTGAATCTTTTCATGTTCCGTTCCTCCTAATTTTGATGCCGAAGTGCCCGGAGGCCTGCGCCCCCGGGCAAACGGGTTATTCTTCTTATCCTTCGTTCAGCGCTGTCTGGGTGTGGGCCACATAGAGCGCCTGCACGGCCTCGATGCTGCCCAAGCCGGAAATCTGCGTATCAATCTTGTCGAAGCATCCGGCTGCCGCAAACATGCTCTTCCAGGAGTCCTCCTCGTCTCCGGCCATGTCGTTGTTGGCGTGGTCACCGGCAACCACCATCAGCGGGCGGAGTACAACATTCTTGTAGCCCGCCGCCTTCACCGCCTCGATGACGGCTTCGCAGGAGGTTTCCTCCGGCTCGCCCTCCACCGTACCGATGAACACATTGTCATAGCCAAGCTCGTTCATCTGGGTCTGCATCTGGCTGTAGGTGACCTTTGCCACATGGGCGGTGCCGTGGCCCATCAGCACGAATGC
>CAYYGF010000021.1:0-18495 GCA_964471315.1 uncultured Oscillospiraceae bacterium
CTGTCCTTTGTTTTTATCCTTTCCATTTCGTTTCTCCAATCTTCATATACCTAATGGGCGTTAGGAATATTATACCTAATATCCGTTAGGAAGTCAATATATCATGAAAACGAATCACCGCAATCTTTCATCCTTGTTGTTCAATATTAGCCCAGCATACCGATAATCAATATCGTTGTAATCGTGGTCACCGTGTTTCCAAAGTACAGTTTCATAATGTATTCTCCCTTCAAAATAAAAAGACGCAGCGACTGAATGGTTCTTCATTCAGCACTGCGTCTTATGCGTCTGGCTTACAATTCTATTTTGCTGTCTGCCACGGACACGTGAAAGTGCCGGGCGTTAATCATGGTTTCCGTCCTGCATTTTGGGCAGAACAAAGGGAACGCGCGCAGCTCCGTCTGCCTGAGCAGCTGCAATCTGGTTTTCGCGCCGCAGCAGGGGCAGAACACCCATTGCCGCTGCTCAGTCATGCTCCCCGCCTCCTTCCTGGTGGAAGGTCTGATAGAACAGCCGCACATGATCTTCCAGCGTGCCCATGATCTGCTGTTCCTTTTCCGGGTGGCGGTCGCATTCCCCCAGCAGGATCAGAATGGGGCTGTCGTACATCATGGCAAGCAGATCCGGGTCTTCGTCAACCATGACTCCCGCCGCGATCATACGCTGGAACAGCCCCTTGTTGTAATTCTGAATCTGCGCCACATACCGCTGGGAGTACAGCGCCGACAATTCCGGGGAGCGGAACTGCTCAATGGTCATCATCCGCCGGAACTGGCTGACAAATTCATCGTGGAGGGAGTAGGAAATCAGGGATTTCACTTTCTCCACCAGAGCATCCGCTGTGATGGCGCTGAACACCTGCAAGTCCTGCGCGGAATTGGTCATATGGACGGAGATGGATTCCGTAAAGGCTCCATAGCGCTTCGCGGTTTCCTCAAAAATCGCGTCGAAGATATCTTGCTTGCTCTTGTAGTACTTGTACAGCGACGGAGCTTTGATGCCCACGGCGTCGGCAATCTGCTCCACGCTCACCGCATCGTACCCCTTTTGAGAAAACAACCGAAGGGCTTCCCGTAGAATTCTCTGCTTGGTATGCACGGAGCCACCTCCTTCAGTAAGCTAAGATTCATTAGTTGTCAAGTCTTTTTTTCGTCGGGCGCTTGCTATTTTCCCGGAGGACTGGGCTTTGGACTACAGCTTGCGGTCGCTGTGCCGATTCATCGGGCAATCTTCATAAGGTATTTTCATATTCCCCCAAATCGGGGGCAACAAACGCTTTCCATTGATGTATGCCTACAGCCAAAGCAGTCAGATAGAAGGTCAAACCGGCTGCATCGGACATCTCCGAGCTGACTTCGATTCGGATGGAAACAGCTTTTATTCCTCCTGGGCCGACCACAACGCAAGCCTGAAGGATCAGGCGTTCAAGGATGAATTCGATCATCTAATAAACACGCTGCGTGGTTTGGAAGCTCCCGATGCTTCACAGGCCCAACACGAGGCAATTCTTAGAGACAGAGCAGTGCTCACTTCGTACTGCTATCGGCACCCGGACAGCAAGAAACCAGGTTTCTACGGCAGAGAGCTGACTCTCAGAGCCGATACGCAGAAACACGCTTACATTCTCCGCCTCAATCCTAAAAAAGGCGATTACAATCTGTACTGCTACTGCTATCGCAAGGACTGGTTTGACCGGCACCTGAATAACGCGGAGAAGGGAATCCGCTTTATTGATCCGAACTACAAAGAGTTTTTTCGGATAGAAGATGGTGACAAGGTTCGATATTCCACAAGGAGCGGAGAACCCCGGCAAATGACTTGCCGCTACATTGACGATTATCATTTTGAAGCAAACAGCTATCGGGGAAACAATCTCTACCACATCTGCGAGTTTGCAGCACTGTACCAGAATCATGGCTGTCACGGCATCATTCCTCTGCGGCAGTCGCTCCCGGAGAGCTGTTTCAGCTCGCTGGAGACCACCGGGGAGCTGATTGTCATTACCAAAGGTGAGAAAGGGTACTCGCCCACAGGCGTTTTTCCACAGGACACTTCCCCAAAAGAAGGAGCATCTGCTTTAAACGCTGCCAATGGCGTAACCAAAGCCCAGGAAGCAGCGATGGTGGCCGGCTCCATGTTTGGCTGGGAAACTCCTGCTGCTAACCCCAAGAATTATGATACCCTCGGTCAGCCGCTCAAAAACCAGCGGCGTTCTCACACTGCAGAGCGCTAGAAAGGAAGTACAATGGATACCACGCCTCAGAAGTATCACCGTGGTGATATCTACTATGCAAACCTCGAACCGCACCTGGGCTGTGAACAGGGCGGCATTCGCCCCGTTCTGGTGGTGCAGAACGATGTTGGAAATCGACATTCCAAAACGCTCATTGTGTCGGCCCTGACGAGCAGGACGGCCACCAAAGCGAAGTTACCCACTCATGTGTTCTTAGACCACATCCCAGGAATGTACGCGAGAATCCCATCTCTCGTCCTGCTGGAGCAGATTCACACACTTGACAAATCCCGCTTATTGGGCTATATCGGCTCGCTCTCCGATTCCCAAATGAAACAGGTCAACACCGCACTGAAATGCAGTCTTGAATTATGACAAACCAGCTGGGCAGAAGCTACCTGCCCAGCTTTATACATAGATTTTTAGAGGAGGTTTTTCCGATGGAAGAAATTACAGCTACATATACTCAGCTCTTTCAAAACTACCCCGATGTCGTTTCCACCCTGCAATTATGCGAAATGCTCGGAGTCAGTGAGCGTACAGTATATCGACTCCTGGTGACCAACCAGATAAAGCACTTCAAGGCTGGCAGGGCTTATCGCATCCCGAAGGTGAATGTATTTGCCTTCATGGAAATTGAGTGCAAGGGTTGACAAACTTGCCGGAATTTACTGCTGATGATACCATATAGCCACGCAAAAGACCACAATGCTAATGAACAGGAGGAACGCATATGGTTACAGGTCATCTAAGAGAGCAAAACGGCTATTTCCAGATGATACTGACATGGAAAGATGCCTCTGGAAAGCGGCGGAGTAAGTCCATCAGTACGGGACTTACCGTAAAGGGAAACAAGAAGCGGGCTGAGAAAATGCTCATGAAAGCCCGTTCCGAGTTTAACCCGGACAATCTCGCCGTCAACAAAGGGATGCTTTTCACGGATTTTCTCGGGAAATGGCTCAATGACAAGGTTACGGATATTCCCGCAGAGGAGTATTCCAACTTTGCCTACTATGTAAAATCGAACATCACGCCTTACTTTTCTGCACACAATGCAAAGGTCACAGAAATCACCGATCAGGAGCTGATTGCATACTTCGAGACCGAACGCTTGCAGAACGGCACCGGTAACAAAGCCTTACTGTCAATCAATCGCACGATCTGTACAGCGCTGGACTATGCCGTAACCATCGGCTGGAGGGCAGACAATCCGGCACATGACATCAATCCGTGCCTGATGAGCACCACCCCATACTTCACCGATTTCCTGCTTGACTGGCTGAAAATTATGAAGCTTAAAGTGCGTCCGACGACCTATGCCAGTTATGAAATCACGATTGAATCGAGGGTGATTCCCTATTTCAAGGAAAAGCATCCAAACCTTCGCTTGGATGCGGTAACCGCAAAGCATATCCAAGACTACTACGCTTACGAGATGAATGTTCGCAAGGTGTCCGCAAATACTGTAAAGCATCGTCACGCGAACATTCATAAGGCACTATCTTATGCCTACAAGACTGATTTGATTCAAACCAATCCAGCTGACAAAGTTGAACTGCCGACAATCGATAAGTTTGTTGGTCATTTCTATAACGCTGCACAGCTTGAGGAGATGTTCAAGATCTTCCAAGGCGATCCAGCAGAATTTGGCGTAATTGCTGCTTCATTTTACGGTTTACGCCGTAGTGAGGTTCTTGGTTTAAGGTGGGATGCCATTGACTTTGAAGAAAAGACAATTACCATTCGTCACACCGTCAATGAGACTCGCATCGATGGCAAATACACACTGGTTCTGGCAGATACCACTAAAACAAAATCAAGCTATCGTACACTTCCTCTTGTTGCTCCTTTTGAAGCGATTCTCAAGAGAATGAAAGCAGAGCAGGAGGAAAATAGGAAGCTATGTGGTAACTGCTATTGCCAAGACTATCTTGGATACATCTATGTGAATGAACTTGGAGAACTAATCAAGCCTGGATATCTATCCTCTCATGTACCAGCTGTTCTTAAGGAGCATAACATGCCCCCCATTAGATTTCATGATCTTCGTCACAGCTGTGCTTCACTTTTGTTCTCCCAGGGCGTAAGCTTAAAAGAAATTCAGGCTTGGCTTGGTCACAGCACAATAGGTACAACAGCCAATATTTACACGCATCTGGACGAGAATAATAAGCTATCGTCCGCGAACGCAATTCTTTCCATTTTGCCAGAAAAATAGAATCTCAGAGCAGAAAAACTGCTCTGAGATTCCAGATGGTGCCGCTAACCGGAATCGAACCGGTACGAAGATCACTCTTCGGCAGATTTTAAGTCTGCAGTGTCTACCTGTTCCACCATAGCGGCGTATTCAATCCCTTCAAATGAAGGGATATGAAGTTGGAGGGATGCTTTGGAGGGATGCTCCAAAACAGAGATAATCAAATTTGAAAAAGTTGGCTGTTTGCAAGCACAATTCGGATTGGGTGCTGCACTCGGCCCATGGGATTTTAAGTCCCCTGTGTCTACCGATTTCACCACGACGGCGGGTGGTTATCCAGTATGATACCACAAGAACCCGTTTCCGTCAAGTCTTAGAGTTGATCCAGATTCAGACTGAAGGGAGACAGGCAGTGCTCCAGGAACCAGTCCAGTTCCGGGCGATGCATGGCCTGCATGGCCTGCCAGGTCTGGCGGGCGGCGGAATCAAATTCGGTGTTGCCTGCCTTCTGCTCCTCCAGGCACTTGATATGGGCGCTGAGCTTGTCCGCCGCCTTGACGATGGGGACGACCTCTGGGTCATCCTCTAGCACCAGGTGCTCGTAGCTGGGGCGCAGCGCCGGGGGCAGCATGTCCAGCAGGCGATTGCCCGCGATGTGCTCCACCTGCTTGTAGGCGTCCTTGATATCGGGGTTATAGTACTTGATGGGAGTGGGCAGGTCTCCGGTGAGGATCTCCGAGGCGTCGTGGTACAGCGCCGCCACGGCGCACTGGTTCGGGTCGGGGCCGGACAGGGCAAGAATGTCCCGGCGGATCAACGCCAGGGCATGGGCCAGGACGGCGGTCATATGGCTGTGCTCGGCGATATTCTCGGAAAAGGTGTTGCGCATCAGTCCCCAGCGGGTGATGTAGCGCATCCGACCCAGCAGGGCGTAAAATTCATTGGCCATGGTTTACCTCCCGAATGACCTGGGGCAGCTGGTCGGGACTGGAGCAGAAGCAGCTGCCGCCCGCAGCCTCCATATCCTCCCGATCCCGGAAGCCCCACAGCACGCTGACACAGGGCATTCCTGCGTTTCTGGCCGTTACCACATCCACTTCGCTGTCGCCGACGTAGATGCCATTGTCCGCGCCGATGGCCTTCAGCGCCCGCAGCACCATATCCGGGGCAGGCTTGCGGGGGCAGTCCGGTGTTTCGCCCAGGGCATAGACCCCGGGGAAATACTGGGCGCACAGGGTTTTCACCGCGGCGTCAGGCTTGTTGGAGACGATGGCGATGGGATGGTCCTGTTGAAGGGCCGCCAGAGCCTGGGGGATTCCCGGGTAGGCTTGAGTTTTGATCTGGCAATGCGTGGTGTAATAGGGCTTATAAACCGACAACACTCGTTGCACCGTATCCTCTGGGGTGCCCTCCGGGAGGGAGCGGCGAATCTGGTTGGCGGCCCCGTTGCCCACAGCCTGCCGTAGCTGCGCCAGGGTGCGCGGTGGGAAGCCGCAGACGTTCAAAGCGTAGTTGGTGGCATCCAGCAGATCCTCCAGGGTATTCAGCAATGTGCCGTCCAAATCAAATAAAATGCCTGTTTTCATTTAAAAACCTCGGTTCTTCAATACCCGGATATCCTCGCCCACGAAGGTCAGCCGCTGAAAACCGCCATGGAGCCGGGAAGCAATCTGGGGGGAATAGCGGCGGCTCACCTCGTCCACGTTCAGATTCGTGGAGATCACCATGGGCCGCCCCGCCAGCATCCGGTCGTTGAGCAGGCTGTACAGAGCTGCCGTGACGAACTGGCCGGGCATTTCCGTGCCCAGGTCGTCCAGAATCAGCAGGTCGCAGGCGGTGAATTTCTCCGCCTCCCGGCGGGAGTCCTCGCTGGGAGAGAACTTTGCCTGCTCCAGCTTGGCGAACAGATGGGACGCCGTCTCATAAATCACGCTGTAGCCCCGGTCGGCCACCGCCCGGGCAATGCAGGCGGACAGAAAGGTTTTGCCCAGTCCGGTGCCGCCCACAAACAGCAGGTTTCCCGCATTGGGTGTGAAGGTCAAACCGTAGGTGCGGCAGATTTTCAGATTTCGCTCCATGATGGCCCGGGGACTGGCGCCGTACTGGGGATCAACCCGGTCTGGGTAGTATTCCAGCCGGAACTGGCCGAAGGTCTCCTTGCTGCCGGAGAGAATGGAGACTTCTTTCTTCTGCTCCTGGCGGCACAGCTCCCGGAGGCACTCGCACATGGCGGTACCCACATACCCGGTGCCGCCGCAGATGGGGCAGATGGGGCTGTCGTCCAGATAGCCCTCCTCAAAGTTTTCCGCCGCCAGACGCTCCCGCTCCCGCTGCAGGGCCAGGTTTTCCTCCCTGGCCTTTGCCAGCTGCTCCTGGCCGTCGCTGCCCTGCAAAAAGGCGGCTTGGGCAGCCTGGGCCATGGTGCGGCGCAGCTGGATGTCGATTTCCCGGAGACGGGGAACCTGGGCATAGGCCTTGGCCAGATGCTGCCGGTTTTCGGACTCCCGATCCTCCCTGGCCTGGGCCAGTCTGGTTCTGGCCCGGCGTACCACCTCTGTCGAATATGCCATGGATCAATCCTCCTGTAGAACGCGCTGGATGGCCTCCAGCTCGGCGCTGCCCAGCTGGCCGGAGGCTCCCTTGGGCAGCTTTCGGTCGCCGCCGCGAACCTCCTCGGCGGTGCGCAGACCCTGCTGGTTCCAGCGCTGCAAAATCTTGTTCATATAGGCCCAGTTAAGGCCGCCGGTGTTGAGACAGGTGCGCTCATAGGCCATGGCGAGAACCTCCTCCTCCATACCCATGTCCAGCCAGCTCTGGGCGTAGCGTTCCTCCGCCGCCGTCAGATTCCGGCCCCGGATCTGAAGCAGGCTCATCAGCCGGGACAGCCGGGAATTGCGGACGTTCTGGGCCTGGATGAAGGCGGACGCATCCTCCACCGTCTCGATACCCCGCTCCGCCCAGGCGTAGGCCTCCTTCTCGATGGTACGCAGGGAGGGGTTGCGCAGGCTGCCTTTTTGTCGGGCCCGATCCTTGCAGTAGCAGATCAGTACGGAAATCACGTCGGCGCTGAAGCCTAAGTAGCGGACAAAGCCCAGCAAAATTTTCAATTCCTCGGTATTCAGCGTCCGGCCCAGCAGCCGCTGCACCTCGCCGTAGAGACTGCGGAAGGAATTGTCGGTGTCCATGGCCTCCAGCACGTCGGTTTCCGAGTAGCTGGGCCGCTCCCCGGGAGCGATGTGGCTGGGACGGTCGTCCGCCAGCAGTCCCAGCTGGCGCAATGTAGCGGTGGCGCAGCTGACCCGGGAGGCAGACAGGCTCAGCTCAGCCTCGGCATTTTCCAGCCGGTTGCCGCAGGCTAAGTACAGGTGCAGCAGCGCCGCGTCGGGGCTGGCCGCGCCCAAGAGTTTTTTCAGATCCGTTTGGGTAAGCTTCAGTGCTTCTGTCATCATGGGGGGTTCCTCGCATTTTTCGCTAATTGTAGTCATTATAGCACAGCTTTCCCCCGGGGACAACGGCGGCGGCTCAGAAAATAAAGAAAAAAAGTGTCCTGCTTTTTGGCAGGACACAGGATGTTGTGGCGCCGGGGAGAGATTCCACCGAATGGGGGGAGGAAATCCCCGTTTTTTCGCAGGGGTGCGGGGGTATTATGGACAGGGCGGGCCGTTCCTTTCCCGCCCCCTTCGCATCACACCGCTGCGCTTTCGGCGACACACTTGACAGCGTATGGAAGGAGAAAGAAATGGCCGTCGCCTTTGCTTTCCGGTTCCTTTGCTGTCCAAGGGTAGTATGCCCGAAATACTGCCCATAATAGGAGGAAAATGATGGAAAAAGTTGTCACATTGCTGATCCCCGCACTGTTTGCCGCGGCGCTGCTGCGGCTGCTGATGATTCCCATGCGGCTGATCTGGAAGCTGGGGCTGCATGCGGCCTGCGGCTTTGTCTGCCTGTGGCTGCTGAACAGCATCGCCGCGTTTACCGGCGTCGTCATTCCCATCAACGCCGTGACGGTGCTGACGGCGGGGCTGTTCGGCGCGCCGGGGATGGGTGTGCTGGCCTGGTTCGCTATGGGATAGCACCCGGAAAGCCGGGAGGATCAGTTATCCTTTGGCAGGAACTGCTCCAGATAGTCGTAGTTGAAGGCCTCCCGCACCACATTTTTGTAGTAGTCGTTGTAGGTCTTGCCGTTGTCGTCGTAGCGCCAGGGCGTCCAGGGGTTGCTGTAGCCGTAGAAGGCAGTGCGGCAGCCGTCGTGGATGGTGACGAAGGTATTCTGCTCCTGGGTGGAGGCCTTGGGGCTGAGGCAGACAAACCGCTTCAGCGGCAGGGTGTCCAGGGGCATATAGTTGGAGACCTTGGTGTAGCTGATGTTCAGATAGGTTAGGCTTTCGCACTGGGCCAGGGAGTCGATGTTTTCCAGTTTGCCGCAGCTGACCAGCTCCAGCCAGGTCAGCTTCTTGCAGTTTTCAAAGCCCACAAGCTCCTTGACGGCGCAGCCGGAGGCAATGAGCACCTCGATGTTGGGCATGTAGCCCACAAAGCTCAGATCAGTCAGATACTCATTGTGGCCGATGTCCATGTAGACCACATCCTCGCAGTATTTCATGGGGCCGCAGGTGTCGTCGGTCACGTTATACACCGCCCGGAGGGTATCCGCGTCGGTGAGGGAGTTGTACCGGCCGTCCACGCCGAAGTACACCCGCCAGACCACCTTGGGGCCGTCCCGGAAGTCCTCCCGGATCCCGGCGAGAACCTCGCTGTCGATCTTGCAGTTGTCCAGGACGAAGCGGCTGCAATTGTCCAGAATGGTCAGCGCCCGGCGGATGTCTGTTTCGCCGTCGTTGCCGATGGACTGGTTTTTGTATTCCACCTCCACATCGGTGGTGGACAGGGTCTTGCCGAAAAGCTTAAAGCTGTAGTGGAAGGTGATCCGGGGCGCGGCGTCCTGGAGCATGGCCACATCCTCGATGTCCAGGGCGCTGCTCAGCTCCACATCCGTCAGATTGGTCAGCAGGCCCAGCTTCTGGGCTGCCTCCTCCACCTGGGCAGAGGACATGCCGGTCAGATCCAGCTGGGTGATCTCCTGGTCATAGGTCTGGCCGAACAGGGTCACGGTGTAATCCAGGCTCACCTGGGGGTAAGTTTCCACCAGGGCAGTCACCTGCTCGGTGTTCAGCGAAATTCCCGGCAGGGAGAGGGTGGTAAGCTCGGGCAGATATTGGAGGTTTTCCAGCAGCGCGTCATAGGTGAAGGTTCCCGGCTCCAGAATGGCGCTGGCGGCCTTACTGGAAACGGCGGTGCCCCCCAGGTCAACGGAGTAGGTCACATCCAGCTGAGGACGCTTTTCCATAAAGTCCAGAATGGCTCCGTAGCAGGTGCTGCCGCTTAAATCCACGGACTTGAGGTTGGGGTAGGAATCCAGGGTGTACAGCTCTCCCGCTTCCAGAACCACCGTCAGCTGCTCCACGGATTCCTTGGGGTCGGCGGTGGGTTCCGTTTCCGTGGGCGCTGTGGGCAGCGTGATGACCTCGGTGGGCGCGACAGCGGGGGACGCGTGGCCGCAGCCGCTCAAAAGCAAAACAGCAGCCGTGGCGCAGACCAGGCACCCGGCTTTTCGAATAGGATTCATGGGGATATTGCCTCCGATGAGATACAGTTTTCAGCATCATACCACATTCCCGGGAAAAAATCAAGAAATCCATGGAAACCCATCCGAAAACGGGGATTAAGGCAACACCGCATAATTCGGCAAGGAAGCTCAGCGAGAGATTTTGTGCCAGTTCAAAGGTCCGAAAACGCGGGAATACTGTATGTATTTCCCGTTTTTGGAACTGCAGAACTGGCGCAAAAGATCCGCTGAGATCCGCAGACGCAATTGTGCGGTGTTGCCTTAAGTCTTTCTTAAGGGGAAACTGCGATTTATCTCAGCCAGATTGCAGTATCCGGCCGATCCGTATTTTTATTATCAAGAAGACACCGCCTAACGCTTCTTTTTGAATAGCAGAATGGCATTCAGCCCCCAGGCCGGCATTTTTGGCCTGGGGGCTGATCCATTGGAAACGTTCCGTGGGAGCAAAAATAACAGTTTACGCCGGGGCCATTGCGCAGTATAATAGAAGTGCAGCGGGCTACGCCCGGCTCAGCGTAATCATCATAGGAGGATCGATTTATGGACGAAAGATTAAAGCCTCTGTTTACCCCCTGGAAAATCGGGAATTTGGAGATCAAAAACCGGATTGTCCTCACCTCCATGGGCGGAACAGACCTGTTCGGCTGGATGGAGAAGAACCACTTCGACAAAGACGGCGCAAAGTTCATTCTGGAGGTCGCGAAAAACAACGTCGGCCTGGTGCTGCCCGGCTGCCAGCCGGTATACAACCCCATGTTCGGCCAGTGGCTCCACAAAAACAAAAAAATGTACGACGATCTGGCACAATGGATGCCGGAATTCCACAAGACCGGAGCAAAGCTGTTTGTCCAGCTGACCGCGGGCTTCGGCCGCTCCTTCACCGTCAGTGAAATGATGGAGACGCTCTACAACAACAAGGTGCTGCGGGTGCTGTCCAAGCCGGTGATGGATCTGGACAAAATCACCGCCTCCGCCAGTCCCTCGGAAAACCGCTGGTCGGATAAGCTGCCCTCCCGGGAGATGACCAAGGCGGAGATTCAGCAGATCATAGATTCCTTCGCCAAAAGCGCCGCCCTGCTGAAAGCGGCAGGGGTGGACGGCGTGGAGGTACACGCGGTGCATGAGGGCTACCTTCTGGATCAGTTCACCCTGAAGTACGTCAACCAGCGCACCGATGAATACGGCGGCAGCCTTGAAAACCGCTACCGCTTCGCGGCGGAGATTGTCAAGGCCATCAAGGCCGCCTGCGGCCCGGATTTTCCGGTGTCCCTGCGCTACAGCGTGGTGTCCAAAACCAAGGGTATGCGCCAGGGCGCTCTGCCCGGGGAGGACTACGTAGAAGCTGGCCGGGACATGGCAGAGTCGGAGATCGCGGCGAAATTCCTCCAGGACGCGGGCTACGACATGCTCAACTGCGACAACGGCACCTACGACGCCTGGTACTGGGCACACCCGCCCATCTACATGCCGGAAAACTGCAACCTGGAGGACGTGAAGCACATTAAGCGGTTCGTGGACATTCCTGTGGTCTGCGCCGGACGGATGGTACCGGAGACGGCGGCGGAGGCCATTGCCGCCGGAGAAATTGACGGCGCCGGCTTTGCCCGTCCCTTCCTGGCCGACCAGGCCTGGGTCACCAAGCTGCTGGAGGACCGCCCGGAGGATATTCGTCCGTGCATTTTGTGCCACAACGGCTGCTTCAACATGTGCCACTACAAGGGCGTGCCCAACGACCAGGATCTGATGGATTCCCTGCACCTGGCCCGGTGCGCCGTCAACGCGGAAACCATGCAGTGGGGCAAGCACTACATCCGGAAAACCAACCACCCCCAGACCGTCCACATCATCGGCGGCGGCATCGGCGGCATGGAGGCTGCCCGGGTGCTGGCACTGCGGGGTCACAAGCCGGTGATTCACGAAAAGAGCGACCGCCTGGGCGGCACCTTCATCGCCGCCAGCGCCGAGAGCTATAAGGGCAAGCTCCGCCAGCTGCTGGCCTGGTACATCCGCCAGATGGAGCAGCTAGGTGTGGAGATCCGCTTCGGCGAGACGGTAACGGATCTGTCCGCCTTTGACGGTCAGCAGGTGATCGTCGCCACCGGCGCCACCCCCCGGGTGCTGCGGAGCGTGCCGGGGCACGAAAAAATGATCGAGGCCTGCGAATACCTCACCGGCACGCCGGTTGGTCAGCGGGTGGCCGTCGTTGGCGGCGGTCTCACCGGCTCGGAGATTGCCTATGAGCTGGCGCTGCAGGGCCGGGATGTCACCATTGTGGAGATGAAGGACGATCTGGTAGCCCAAAAGGGCGTGTGTCTGGCCAACAGCTCCTATCTGCGGGAGTGGTTCGCCCTGCACCAGGTGCCGGTCTATCTGGAAACCACGCTGAAGGCGGTGCGGGACGGCTCCATCCTCTGCCAGCGCAAGGACGGCAGCGAGGTGGAGATTCCCTGCGACAGTGTCATCAGCTCCGCCGGCTACCTGCCTGCCCCCATCGGGAAAGAGGGCGGCAACGTCCATCTGGTGGGTGACTGCCGGAAGGTCGGCAATCTGCGCAGCGTCATCTGGCGTGCCTACGAGGTCGCCATGGCTATCACATAAGGAGGAACACCATGCTTTTGACACAGGAACAACAGCAGATTCTGGATGGCGGCAAGGGCCAGACCATGGCCAAGATCATGCAGACCTTGGTTCGCTACGGCGAGCTGTATCACGCGGACGCCATGATCCCCGTGACGGGGAAATACAACCACCTGGTCACGTCCTTCGGCTTGAAGGCATTGGCCCCGGTGTATGAGCTGATGGATCAGCTCATCGCGGAGGGCGCCGTCTCCGGCACCAAGTTCTCCGCCGACCCCCGGCCTCTGGACAAGAATGTGCCCAGCAGCTTTCTACAGGACATCATTTTCAACCACTTCATGTACAGCAAGCAGGACTTTTACGAGGATCAGCTTCAAAAGCTGGGTCTGATGGAGAAGGATGCCTTCACCTGCACCTGCTACATGGACGAGGTGGGCAACACCCCGGAGAAGGGCGACATCCTCTCCTGGTCGGAGTCCTCCGCCGTGGTCTACGCCAACTCGGTTCTGGCCGCCCGGTGCAACCGCAATTCCGGCATCATCGATCTGATGGGCGCCATCTGCGGCTTCGTGCCCCGGTTTGGCCTGCTGACCGACGAGGGCCGGAAGGCTACCTGGATCGTGGAGGTTCGCACCACGAAAAAGCCGGAGGCGCAGCTTCTTGGCTCTGCCATTGGCATGAAGGTTATGGAGGACGTTCCCTATATCAAGGGTCTGGACAAGTGGCTGGGCACTCTGGATGACGATGCCAAGGCCTACCTCAAGGACATGGGCGCGGCCACGGCCTCCAACGGCGCGGTGGGACTGTACCATGTGGCGGGCATCACCCCCGAGGCGGTGGAGCAGGGCGAGGCGCTGATCTGCCCGGACGCGAAGGTCTACGTCATAGACGACGCCGAGCTGCAGCGGGTATACGATTCCTACCCCGTGATCTGGAAGAAGAAGGATGCCACCCCCAAGCTGTGCTTCATGGGCTGTCCCCACATGAGCCTGCACCAGCTGATGGATTGGACAGACCGGGTAGAGGCGGGGCTGAAGGCCGCCGGAAACAAGAAGGTGGTCATCCCCACGGTGTTCACCGCCGCCCCGGCGGTGATCGAGAAGTTCAACGCCACCCCCTACGCCTCCCGGCTGAAGGAAACCGGCGTGATTCTCTCCTACATCTGCCCGCTGATGTACATGAACAACCCCTTGAGCGCCAAGATGCCCGTCATCACCTCCAGCAACAAGCTGCGCACCTACACCAGCGCCCGCTACTATACCGATGACGAAATCCTGGCTCAGATCACGAAAGGAGGCAACTGATATGAAAGAATTTACCGGACGCGTGGTAGCCGGGGGCTGCGTCACCGCCCCCGCCCTGGTTTCCCACGGCGGACTGAACACCCTGGCCTCCTTCCAGAAGGCTCTGCAATTCGGGGATAAGAAAGCCACCTGCGGCGATCAGAACAACCCCGACCTCTACGGCAAGCCCATGGCCGGCACGGCCCTGTGCCTGCCCCGAACCATCGGCTCCACCACCGGCGGCCTGGTGCTGTACTGCGCCTGCGCCATGAAGCGGCAGCCGGCGTGTATGCTGTTCTCCGAGCCCATCGACTCCCTGGCCGCTGCCGGGGCAATCCTCCAGGACGTCTGGCTCAGCGACTCCTCCATGCCGGTGATCGATTCCCTGGGAGAGGAATTCCTCCGCTATGTCCGCGACGGCATGACCGTTACCGTGAAGGAAAACGGCGTGGTCGCGGTGGAGTGACGCTTCCAAGCAAATCGGGCGGATCCCAACGGATCCGCCCTGCCCTTTTGCTATATCAAAACGATATAGCTGATGGTAACTTATTGATATTTTACTTTTTCCTATATCTGTATTATGATAATGCCAGAAAGAAAAACAACCGGCTGTCAAAGAACCGGAAATAAAAAGGAGGCATTGTTATGAAGCTCGTACGTAAAATTGAGGAACTGCTGGATGCGTATTACGAAACGTTTAAGCACTAACCGAACGGTTAGGGGAAAGGAGCATTCTTATGAAAACCATGCAGAAGATTAACGCGCTGCTGACGGAATATTACAAAACCTTCCGGCATTGATGGCGCGGCGGCCAACATGAGGGACATTATGACAAAAGAAGATCCGTCTTAACCCCCGTCACTTGCGAACGGCAAATGACGGGGGTGCTTTTGTCAAAAAACAGGGATGCGCGGCTAACACTCGGTGTCCAGCAGCGCCGCCGGGTGGGCCTGGAGATCGTCGGAGACGTAATCCAGAAACGCCTGGGACAGATCGGACACAGAGGCGTCCCGCTTGCGCACCAGCAGATACCTGGCCCGGCGAGACGGCTCCACAATCCGGCGGCTCACCACGCCGGGCACCGGCTCCGGGGTGGTCTGGGGGAAAATGCAAACGCCCACGTTGGCCCGGGCCATGGCCAGCACATCCACGAAATTGGAGTGCTCCCCAATGATGTTTGGTTCCTCCCCCGCCTGCCGGAACCAGCTGCGGATTTCGTCGATTCGGGAGCGGCGGTGGGGTACGATCAGCGGATACCCCGCCAGGGCCTTCAGCGGCAGCGGGGCATCCGGCTCCGCCGCCAGGGGGTGCTGGTGGGAGAAAATGGCGCACCAGGGCTCGTCGCCGATGGGCACCCCCTCCAGATGCTCACTGTCATAGGGCGCCGCCAGAATCCCTACCTCGATGTAGCCCCGGAGAAGCTGGTCGGTAATATCGTCGCTGCTGCCGTTGACGATCTCAAAGCGCACCAGGGGGTATTCCTCCCGGAATCCCGCCAGCCACCGGGCGGCCAGGAAGGGGGCCAGTCCCGCCACGCTGCCCAGACAGATGGTGCCGGACAGGCCCATGGCCAGCGAGCCCACTTCCTCCCGGGTGCGCTCCGCCAGATCCAGCAGCTGGGCAGCCCGGCGGTACAGCAGCTTTCCAGCCTCCGTCAGTTGCAGGCTCCGCCCGCCCCGGAGAAACAACGGCGTGCCCAGCTCCTCCTCCAGGCTGCGGATCTGATTGCTCAGCGGCGGCTGGCTCATATTGAGCCGCTGGGCGGCTCGGGTGAAATTCAGTTCCTCGGCGACCACTGAGAAGTAGGTCAAGCCCCGCAAATCCATAGGATTTCCTCCCCCGCCCCGGCGCGAGATTACCGCTTTTCTGGTACGATTTCCAGCCAGTAGCCGTCGGGATCGGTGATAAAGTAGATGCCCATGGCCGGGTTCTCGTAGCAGATGCAGCCCATCTGCGCATGGAGGCTATGGGCAGCTTGGAAGTCCGCCGTCCGGAAGGCTAGATGGAATTCGCACTCGCCCAAATCGTAAGCCTGGGGATGCTCCGCCAGCCAGGTCAGCTCCAGTTCAAAGTCGCTTTCCTCGTTGCCCACGTACACAATGACAAAGCCGTCGCCGTTGATCCGGCGCTTTTCCACCAACCCCAGCGCCTTCTCATAAAACGCCAGAGATTTATCCAGGTCGGACACGTTGTAGTTTTCGTGGATCATTTGAAATTTCATAACCATTTTACTCCTTTTTCCGCACGATGACACCGAAATTGCAACGGACGAGTTTCATGGCAACACCGCACAATGGGGACAGCGGGCTTCGGCGGATCTTTTGCCCCATTATGCGGTGCTGCCCTATGATTTCTATTTTACGATCAAAACCGAAAGAAGTCAAGGACACTTCCAACCAAAGGCGGCTTTGCCGCGAGACGCCGCAGAATCCTAATTTACCGCACTGCTGCGCTGCTCCGATAACCATACCGGCTACCGGAAGCGCAAAAGATCTTAGGGCAACACCGCACAATGGGAGCTGCGGGCTTCGGCGGATCTTTTGTCCCAATCGTGCAGTATGAAAAATGGGAAATACATCCAGTATTCCCGCATTTTCCACACTTTCGCTTGGGCCAAAATCTCCCGCCGAATCTCCTTGCCCCATTATGCGGTGTTGCCTTAGCCTATGTTCCTATTTCGTACGCTTATCTCCCTTCATCAGCCCAGCCTGGCCTTCAAGTCCAGAATCTTTTCTTCCATCTGCGCGATGGTTTTCCGGAATTCTGCATCCGGCTTTCCGGTGGGATCCTCCAGCCCCCAGTCCTCCCGCCACCTGCAGGGCAACATGGGACACTGGACATTGCAGCCCATGGTGATAACCATGTCCACCGCCGGAATTTCGGTAAGGAGCTTGCTGTATTGCCCCTCGGCTTCCATGTCGATGAAATGTAGCTGCTTCATGAGCCGCACGGCATCTTGATTGATCTGGGGCCTGGTTTCCGTTCCCGCGGAATAGCTTTCAAACACGTCAGAGGCCAGATGCCGTCCCAAGGCTTCCGCAATTTGACTGCGGCAGGAGTTGTGGACGCAGATAAAGGCTACCTTCTGCATATTAGTATCCCAGCTTGCGCAGCAGCTTCTCCACGTCGGCTGCTTTCAGCACCTTGCCCATGGAGACCACCTTGTCGTTGACCACGATGGCAGGCATGGACATCACGCCGTATTCCATGACCTTTTCCATGTCGGTGATATACGCCACCTCCACGTTCAATCCCATGGCGGACACCGCGGCTTTGGTGTTCTCATACTGCTCGTGGCAGGACTTGCAGCCTGCACCCAAAACCTTGATGCAGCAGATACCCACCACCGGTGCGCCGCAGCAGCAGGAGACTGCTTCCGCTTTGGGTGCGGAACCACAGCTGCAGCCGGTGCTTTCTTCTGCCCCGGATTCAGAGCCGCAGCAGCAGGGTTTCTTTTCTTCTTCCTTTTTCTTTCCAAAATGGAATAGTGCCATGTTGTTTCCTCCCGTTATACAAGTAGATATGGAATCGCGTTGAAGAAATAACCCACGATTACAATTCCAATGGTGCAGATGGCGACGAACAGCCCCAAAAGTTTTGCTGTGGATAGCCGTCATGCTTCTGATGGCAGCCCTCTCCGGTGCTTTTTGCGATTGGGAATACGGGCATACTTTTGATACAGGCGAAGAATGCCGCCGGATAAATACGGCAATACTTTCTCCGGGAGGAATGCGTATGGAAACCAAGCCCAGTCCAGATGAGCACATCCGCTGTGCGGCTGTCGAGCGTATGTGGCTGCATTACTTCAATAACAGTCTTTTGCATATGGGGCTTATCTCGCCGGAGGAGCATCGCAAGCTGCAACTGCAGATCCATGTGCGAAAAGCCCCGCCGCAGCAGCAATGAAAAAAGCGGCAGTTTTCCGCATTTGGATAACTGCCGCAGATTGCTTTCCAAAAACTGTTGGTTGTGATTTTCGTTTCCGAATCGTATAATATGCGGAAACAGGATCGTACGAACAAGGAGAGGGCTTCCCCATGGACATCCACGCCATCCGCCAGCAACTGAAAACCAAATCCATCTACGATATTCCCCTCCGGGTGACTTACTATGCCCGCGTCTCATCTGAATCGGATGAGCAGCTAAATTCTCTGGGGAATCAGATCACCTATTACGAGGACCTCATTAAAAAGAATGCCCATTGGATCTTCGTCCCGGGGTACATCGACGAGGGGCTGTCCGGCATCTCCACGAAAAAGCGAGAGAATTTCAACCGCATGATCGAGGAAGCCGGACAGGACAGGTTTGATCTGGTGATCACCAAGGAAATCTCCCGGTTTGCCCGAAATACCCTGGATTCCATCCAGTTCACCCGGCAGCTCCTAAGCAGCGGCGTGGGGGTATTTTTTCAGAACGATAATATCAACACCCTGGATGAGGACTCGGAGCTGCGGCTGTCCATCATGTCCTCCATTGCCCAGGACGAGCTGCGAAAGCTCAGCAGCCGCGTAAAGTTTGGGCACCAGCAGGCCATTAAGGTATAATGGTTCCCTTGTCAAGACCACTCTTGAAGAAATAA
>CAYYGF010000022.1:0-17984 GCA_964471315.1 uncultured Oscillospiraceae bacterium
AGGGCATCTACAAGGACGCGGACTGGCTCCATTCCCTTGTGGAAAACATTCTCAGCCTGACCCGGCTCCAAGACGGACGCCTGACCTTGAACAAGCAGCCGGAGGCCGTAGAAGAAGTCATCGGTGCGGCGGTGCTGACCATCAGCAAGCGCGCGCCGGAGCGGGAAATCGCCGTTCAGATACCCGATGACCTTCTGATGGTACCCATGGACGCAAGGCTCATTGGACAGGTGCTGGTGAATCTGCTGGACAATGCGGTGAAGCACACCCAGCCCGGGGAGGAAATCTCCGTGGCAGTCTCCAAAGACAGTGATTTCGCCGTTTTTACTGTTTCCGACCGGGGCACCGGTATTCCCGAGCAAGACCTGCCCCATGTGTTTCAGATGTTTTACACCACGGAAGGTAAAGGTCCGGACGCCAAACGGGGCATCGGTCTGGGACTTGCCATTTGCGAGTCCATTGTCACTGCCCACGGGGGTACCATCCGTGCCCAGAACCGCAGGGATGGAAAAGGCGCGGAATTTACCTTTACCCTGCCATTAAAGGAGGGAGACGCAGTTGAGAAGTGAATGGATTCTGGTTGTGGAGGACGATGCCCAAATCCGCAACTTTATCACCTACACCCTGAAGCAGGAGGGCTTTCCCTGCCTCACCGCCGGAAACGCCCAGGGGGCACTGTCCCAGTTGGTGTCCAACCAGGTTGACCTGATGCTGCTGGATTTGGGGCTGCCGGATTTTGACGGTATGGAGGTCATCAAAAAAGTACGGGAGTGGTCGGAGGTGCCCATCATCGTGGTCTCCGCCCGAGATCAGGACAATGAAAAAGCCGCCGCCCTGGACAATGGTGCGGATGACTACCTGACCAAACCCTTCTCTGCTACGGAGCTGATGGCCCGCATCCGGGTGGCGCTGCGGCATTCCCACCGAACCTCGGTTGCCACGCAGCAGACAGTTTATTCCGTAGGCGGGCTGTCCATCGATCTGGAAAGGCATCTGGTATTTCTGGACGGTGCGGAACTTCATGTGACCCCTATGGAATATAACCTTCTGTCCCTGCTGTTCCGGAATATGGGAAAGGTGCTGACTACCCAGTACATCATCCGGGAAATCTACGGCCCGGGCTACGGAAACGACACCCAGGCCCTCCGGGCGCTGATGGCGGGACTGCGGCGGAAGATAGAGAAATCGCCCGCAAAACCCCGGTACATCCTCACGGAAATCGGCGTGGGATACCGGCTGGTGGATGAATAGAAGAATGCTGAATGTCTCGGAACTTGCTTCCGGGACATTTTTGTTTTCTCACAGAATTCTCACAGGAAACTCCATTCTCTCACACCACGCTCACAGCTTCCGCGCTAAAATCACACCGTAAGATAAATCCGAAGGCAAAAGGAGGATTTTAGCATGATGACACAGGAACTGACCAGCCGCGATATGCAGCTGCAGACCCTTTGCGATGGGGTGAGGAAATATGCCAAAGCCCGGGATTATCAAAAATGTGTGGCAATGATTTGCGAGGCCATGGGGAAATTCCCCAACACGCCGGAACCTCACAATCTGCTGGGAATCGTTATGGAAAAGGAGGGCGACCATGCCGGTGCCATGAAGCACTTCCGGGCAGCCTACGCGCTGGACCCTACCTACTTACCGGCAAGGCAAAATCTGGATCATTACGGCACGTTTTATTCCCGGGGTGGCTGCGCCTACGACGAAAGCGATTGCCCTCAGGAAGCCCCGTCGCCCTATGAAATCGAATACGACGAAAAAGGCATTGGTCACGCGGTCAGGAGGAATACGAAATGAGTATCTTGAAAAACAAAAAGCAAGCAGACTATACCATCATTGTGGGCTGCGGACGGTTGGGCGCCAATCTGGCGAACACCCTGTCTGAGGAGGGGGAAAATGTCCTGATTCTGGATAAAGAGAAAGAAGCGTTTCGGAAGCTGTCCCCTTCCTTTGGAGGGCTGACTGTGGAGGGCGATGGGACAGATTTGGATGTGCTGAAGAAAGCGGACATCTCCCGTGCCAATGCCGTCATTGCCGTTACCAACAACGACAACACCAATATTCTCATTGCCCAGTTGGCAAAGGAATGGTTCTGTGTGGGCCGGGTCATTTCCCGGCTGTATGACCCGGAGCGGGAATGTGTCTACCGGGAGCTGGGGATCGACACCATCTGCCCGGCAGTGCTGTCCGCCAATGAGATCGACAAGCTGCTGGAGAAACCCGCTCGCACGAAGGAGGCTGTTTGATCATGAAAGGAAACGTGCTTTTGGTTGGCGGCAGAAGCAAGGCAAAGGCACTTGCCCAGTCTCTGCTGAACAAAGGCTATCGGGTCACGGTCATCAACAAGGATTTGCCCGACTGCGAAAAACTGGCGGAGAACGAAAAGCTCACCGTCATCCACGGCGACGGTACCAAGCCCTATGTGCTGGAGGACGCAGGTGCCGGGAATATGGAGCTTGCCATTGCCCTGACGCCCCGGGACGAGGACAATCTGGTGATTTGCGAGTTGTGCAAGAAAAAGTTCCGGGTTCCCAAAACCCTGTCATTGCTGTCCGACCCGCAAAAGACGGACTTTTTCTACAAAATGGGCGTGGACAGTGTGGTATGCGCCATTTCCGCCGTCACCAGCATCATTGAGCAGCAGGCCTTCATGGAGGAAATGGCAAAGGCGATCCCCATTGGAGAAGGCCGGGTGCAGCTTCTGGAAGTGCCTATCACCGAGACAGACCCGGCAGCCCAGAAGCAGGTCTGGGAAATAGCCCTTCCCAAGGAGGTCATCATCGGCTGCATTCTCCGCCGGGATCAGACCCTGATTCCCAGAGGTGACACCCGGATTCTGGCGGGAGACATTCTTGTCCTGATCTCGGGAAACGAGCAGGAGGAAATCGCGATTCTGGAATTAAAGGGCGGTGAAGCCAAATGGCGAAAATGAAAGACTGTTCCAACCGCGGCAAGCTGATGGTCATGATCGGTCTGCTGGTCATCACCCCGGTGGCAATTCTTCCGTTCTATCCCCAAGACAGCGGCTATGCGGTTTTCTTCCTACTGCCGGGGCTGCTTTCTGTGCTGGCAGGGGGTCTTGTGTGCGCCTTTGGAAAGCGGGAAGCCTATTTCAGCTCTGACCGCCTGATGGCTCAGCGGCACAGCAATAACACCGTGCTTTTTACTTGGTTTTGGGGAATTGTAGTTGGCGCAATGCCCTTCTTCCTCTCGGGGCAGTTGAGGTTTGTGCAGGCGATCTTTGAATCCGTCAGCGGATGGACAACCACCGGGCTTTCCGTCATGGATGTGACAAAGACCTCCCATATCTTTCTATTCTACAGAAGTTTTATGCAATACTGCGGCGGTCTGGGCTTTGTACTGATGATGGTGATGCTGGTTTCCGGGAAACGCTCCATGGATTTATTCAACGCGGAGGGACATCCAGACAAGCTGATGCCGAATCTGAAACAGACGGCCCAGACGATTTTTGAAATGTACATCATTTTCCTGATTGTGGGCACGGCTGCCTATGTTGTTTGCGGAATGCCGTTGTTTGACAGCCTGTGCCATGCCATGTGCAGCCTGTCCACCGGCGGCTTTTCTACGAAGCTGAACAGCATCGGTGAATACCACAGCCTGCCCATTGAAATTGTCACCATTGTGCTGATGCTCATTGGTACAACAAACTTCGCGGTGCTGCTGCTTCTGCTCAAGGGAAAGTGGCGGCAGGCGGCAAAGGTCAGCGAGGTGCGGTTTCTGTTCCTGCTGCTGTTGATTTTTGTGCCGCTGATGGCTGCCTCCCTGTCCAGTGAATTGGGAATGGGTTTGGGTGAAAGCCTGCGCCATGGACTGTTCAACACCACCTCTGCTCTCTCCACTACTGGCTACGCCACGGTTGTCTACGAAAACTGGCCGTCTTTCGCAATCGGACTGATGATTTTGCTGATGCTAATTGGCGGTGGCATCGGTTCTACGGCAGGCGGCTTGAAGCTGACCCGTGTCTACCTGATTCTGCGGATGATCGGTCTGAACATCAAGAGAAAGCTGCTTCCCCAGCGATGCGTGGATGCCCCCACTTTTGTCAAAGCACAGGGAAGAACCAAAATTGACGAGGAACTCTGTTCCGACACGGTGGGCTTCGTGGGTTGCTATCTCCTCCTGTTTCTCGCCGGAGCGCTGCTCCTCACCCTGACTGCCGGATGCGGTCTGGAAACAGCCATGTTTGAATTTGCCTCCGCCCTGGGCACGGTGGGCTTGTCCATTGGCTTGACCGGGCCAATGACCAACAATGCTACCCTGATTGTGGAAATGATCGGTATGATTCTCGGCAGACTGGAAATCTTCATCGTGCTAACTGGCTTTTATTCTTGGCTGCATGGGGGCGGAAAAATTAAGGGATGGCGTGATTCATTTATATATCCGCACTTAGAGCGCTAAAGCTGTTGATATGCAGCGTTTTTTTATCTCAATTTTGGGAGGAGTGGTATAGGTATATTCGGAAGCCGAAAATCGGGTTCTAAATGCGGAGGAAACTCACCTGTCGACATCAGATTGGCATTTTCCAAAGAGGGAATACAATATCCTCAGCTCCTCGGAACTTGGTCAAAAAGGTATTGGGGCACAACAGCTTTTAGACTCAAAATGTCGACACCTGGCTGCAAGTTCTGTCCGCCCTCAATCAAGACGTAGAAGAATAGAAGCCGGATTTTCCAGTGGCTAATACAATTCCCTTACAGCAAGAAAAATGCAAGGAAAACCTATTGCGGCACAAGCACTTTTTCACCGCTATTGTTCTACATCGCAACCACTTTCCAAGCTATTGACACCCGCTTCCAATGTGATATAATACAAGTAAGCAAAATGCAGACGCCCATCAAGCCATTGGCTTCACAAGCGCCTGCATTTTCCGTTTCTTAAGAAGGGAGCCATGCCATCAGCAGCAAATCATCCGCCCGTCCACAACTGCACCTTAAAAATCATATCGAACCGGAGGGAACAACCAGCTTGGGCCGCAAAAAGAAGGTCATCAACAATTCCGGTATTCCGCAGCACGAAATCGAGCACATCGCCCGGTGCATCCTGCCTGACATCCTCGCCTACTACGAAAGTGAAGAAGGCCAGCGGGAGTTCCGGGAATGGCAGGCTCAGCGTGAAGCGGAACAGACGGAAGGAAAGGCAGGGAAAAGCAAGTAAGCAACCGCACAGGGTGCCGCCAGCTTGGCGGCACCTTTTCTCATGCAGAAGGCACTTCCACTCACGCATTTCGGGGGTGAAAAAGCGGCCGATAGCAATGCTTCTTGGACACACTTTTGATCTGGGAATACAATTACCTTCGGATGCTCAAAAACGGCTTTATAAATGCGTGGATTTACAAATTCCGTCTGCCGTTCCTTCCGTATCCCGCTTGATAGAATGAATGATTGATAGATCGGTATTTGCGCCGTTTTCCAGTATAAGTTTTTCCAATACTGGATTTTCCAGTATTGGATTATCCAAGATTGGAAAACAGCATTTAGGTCTCTTGCGATATCCCTCTGGAATACGATATCAGTTCTCAAAGGGATGGTACTCCGTCACATTTTTCAGATACTCCCGTACATCTCCGTGGAGCAGCAGGTTCACATAGTCCACTGGCGCATTGTACACCAGCCATTCCAGTTCACTGCTCTCGTACATATTCTGTGCAACCTCGGCATCGACCAGAGTACAGTCGATTGAGATTATACTGCCATCCGTATACCTGACCTCGACACAGGCGGTGTCGATATTGAACGCACAGGAAATAACTTTCTTATCCATAACAGTGTCCTCCTAAATCTGTTTCTTTTTTCTCGGTCCTCTGGGTTTTGATTCCGGTCGTTTGATGACACCGTTTCGGAAATGGGTTTCCTCGAATCTTCCGAAGAAAACAAATAATCCGAACCCATCTCCCACAGGGAAGATCTGGTTCGGATTATATTGGTTTGGTGCCGGTGACCGGACTCGAACCGGTACGCCATCGCTGGCGGTGGATTTTGAGTCCACTACGTCTACCATTCCATCACACCGGCAATTATACCTTCAGATCATCACTCCAAAACCTTCCTCAGAAATCGGAGGGCAATGGTGGAGGGCAATCTAAAAATCATTACATATTCACTTCAAAAAAGTGCTTGCACCACAAGGGAAATTCCAAACGCCGCAGGATTTGGCAAACTAGATTTTGAGTCCACTACGTCTACCAATTCCATCACACCGGCATGGTGCTTATATAGTATAGTACACTTTTATAAAAAATGCAAGAAAAATATTTTTGCAATGCCGATTTTATGGGATATTTCCCTTTTCTACTTTTTCAGCAGCCGGGAATATCCGCTGCCGTATTGGACGCACCTGGATACCCGGCTCAGTGTGGCGGAGGAAATGTCCGCCTGCGCCATGACCTGGTTATAGGTATTCCCCTCCAGCAGGAGCCGGGCAGCGTAGCAGCGTTCTGCCATATTCTCCATTTCCTTTGCTGTACACAGATCCGCCAGCAGGGCGTGGATGTCCTCCGGACTGGTAATCCCGGCCAGGAGCTCGCACAGAGCCTGAATCCGCGCCTGCTTTTCTGCCTGCGCCATAAAAAGCACCTCCTGTGGGTGCGGCCGGAGTCCGGCCGCGCGGTTTCCTTGCTTAAAACGCCTGCTGAACTCCGCCAATAAATGCCCGGGTTTTCTCGCTTTTGGGACGGTCAAAGACCTCCTCCGGCGTTCCCATTTCCTCAATAACACCGTCCGCCATATAGATCACCACATCCGCCACGCTTTTGGCGAACTCCATCTCGTGGGTGACCACGATCATCGTGTTATTCTTATCCTTCAGCCCCCGGATCACGCGCAGTACCTCGCCGGTCAACTCCGGATCCAGGGCGCTGGTAGGCTAGTCAAAGCATAGAATCTGGGGATTCAGCGCCAGCGCCCGGGCGATGGCCACCCGCTGCTGCTGGCCGCCGGAGAGCTGATGGGGATAGGCGTCCTTCTTCTGACGCAAACCCACCTTATCCAGCAGCGCCAGAGCCTTATCCCGATTCTCCCGCTCCGTACCCTGCTTCAATAGCTTGGGTGCCAGAGTGATATTCTCCAAAACCGTATACTGGGGGAACAGATTGAAATTCTGGAACACCAGGCCAAAGTGCAGCCGGTTCTGACGGATCTCCCCCTCAGTCAGCTGATGGCCAGTGAGGCATCTCCCATCCACCAGCACCTCGCCCTCGTCTGCCGTCTCCAAAAAGTTCAAGCACCGCAGCAGGGTGGTTTTACCGCTGCCGGAGGAGCCGATAATGGCCAGCACCTGGCCCTGCTCCAAAGAAAAGCTGACGCCCTTCAGAACGTCCGTTTCTCCGAAGTGTTTCTTTAATCCCTTAACTTCCAATATTGCCATGGCTCGTCCTCAACTTCTGAAATAGTCCAGCTTCTTTTCCAGATAGCCGAACAGGATGGTGAGCAGTCCGTTAAAGACCAGATAAAACACACCCGTATAGAACAGAGGCCAAATGAGGCCCTTCTTGATGAAGGCTTCGCCCGCCCAGATAATCTCGTAAATGCCGATGATCCGGGCAAGGGAGGTATCCTTCACCAGCGTGATGATCTCGTTGCTCATAGGGGCCAGAACGCGCTTGATAACCTGCAGCAGCACCACCCGGTAGAAGATTTGCCCTTTCGTCATCCCCAGCACCTGCCCGGCCTCATACTGTCCTCTGGGAATGGACTCGATGCCACCCCGATAGATCTCGGAGAAATAACAGGCATAATTGATGGCAAACGCCACAATGGTGGCTGTGAACCGGGACATCGCGGGAAGGCCGAACATCAAACCGGGACCATAGAAAATGATAATCAGCTGAAGCATCAAAGGCGTCCCTCGAATGATCCAAACAAATCCCCGGGTCAGCTTCTTTAACGGAAAAAACCGGCTCATGGATCCGAAGCAGATTACAAGTCCCAGCGGCAGAGCAAAGGCCAGAGTCAACAGAAAAATTTTCACGGACTCCCAAAAGCCCATCAGCAGCTGCAATGTAACCGGGAGGAACATAGGCGCTTACCTCGCTTATCTATAGTATCGTCACGGCAAGGGAGGGCTGTCAGCCCTCCCTGTTCCCCGCGTTTTTACTGTGCCAGCGTCAGATTGTATTTGTCCGCCAGTGCCTGCATGGTGCCATCGGCACGGAGCTGATCCAGAATCTCATTGACCTTGGCAGTCACGTCGGAATCCTTCCGGAAACCGATGCCGTATTCCTCGCTGGTCAGGCTGATCCCGGATGCCAGGTCAGCGTAGCTGGTACCCTCACCGGTCATGGCGTTGGCCATGGTAATATCGATCACACAGGCATCCGAGGTACCGGCAGCCACTTCCATCAAGGCTGCCGCCTGATCCTGAACGGCGATGATCTGGCCCTCGGGGATTCCCGCCTCCACAACCGCGTCTTGACCGGCGGAGCCGTTCTCCACCGCGAAGGTCAGCGGCGCCAGGCTTTCCACACTGTCATAATCGCCGACCACATCCGCCTTCATGACCAGAACCTGGGCATTCACCACATAGGGCGCGGAGCAGTTGGTATTCAAAGTGACTTCCTCGGTGATGGTCATTCCGTTCCAGATGGCGTCGATGTTCTTGGTTTCCAGCTCATAGAACTTCTTGCCCCAGTCTGCCAGGACGAAGAACTCGCACTTAACCCCCAGCTTTTCGCAGACCATCTGTGCAAGCTCCGCGTCGAAGCCTGTCCACTCGCCGTTTTCATCCTTGTAATCCATGGGGGCATAGTCGGTGATACCCACAATCATGGTGCCCTTGTCCTGGATGTACTTGAGGTCGGACTTTCCAGACGCGCCGCAGCCGGCGAAGCAGGTCAGCACCATCAGCGCCGCCAGCAGCATAAGCAATACTCTTTTCATATCCTCACATTCCTTTCGCGGTTTTGTTTTTGTTTCCTCTGGCATTATACTTTACTTCACTAAAGTTGTAAAGTATTATTTTCCCATCTTGACATTTTCGCTGTTTTACATAATATTTATCTTTTATTGTGCTTATTTTCCATCTTTTTGCCCATAAAAAGTGGCTGAGTCCCCCAATGGGTACTCAGCCGCTTGATTTCTTCACATGGAGCCGTCTTTCCTCAGCACGGCGCCGACGGTTCGCAGCAGGATCTTGATATCCAGCCCCAGGCTCCACTCCTGGATGTACTTCTTGTCCAGTTCCACCACCTGCTCAAAATCGGTGATCTTACTGCGGCCGCTGACCTGCCACATGCCGGTGATCCCCGGCTTGATGGCCAGTCTTGCCCGGTGATGCAGTTCATACCGTTCCCACTCGTCCACCGTTGGCGGTCGGGTGCCGACCAGGGACAGGTCGCCCTTCAGCACGTTCCAGAATTGAGGGAATTCATCCAGACTCCAATCCCGGATGTAATTTCCGATGCCCTTCTTGATGGTACCATCCGGCTGTTTCTCACAGCCGATGATCCGGGGATCGTAGTCCAGCTTGAACATCAAGCCGCCGCTCCCCATTCGGTTATTGGCCATCAGTTCCGCCTTCCTGGCCTCGGCATCCAGATACATGCTGCGGAATTTGTACATCTTAAACAGCTTTCCGTTTTTCCCCACCCGGGTCTGGGCGAAAAAGATCGGGCCGGGAGATTTTCGGTAGATCATGGGGCCGATGACCACAGTCAGCACCAGGGTCAGCATGCAGCCAACCAGCCCTCCCATAATATCCATGATCCGCTTGAGACAGATTTGCAGGGGCGAGGCCATGCTGATGCCCACGGTGAGCACCGTGCGGTCGGCGATCTTCTCCACCTCCTGCTTTCTTCCTGTTAGGCTTGTCATGTGTTCCATTTCGATATGGACAATGATGCCCATGTCCGTCAGCTGCTCCACCAGGTTTTTCGGGTACAGCTGCCCCTGGGGCACGGACAGAACCACTTCGTCCACCCACTCCCGGCACAGCATGGGCAAAACCGTATCTGCATTGGCGTTGACGGGGACGCCCAGCACATCTTCCCCGGTCTGATCCAAATCCAGAAGGCACACACCCTTCAGCAGATAATGAGACATCCTGTCACTTTTGTAGCGCCCCACCACGTCCTCCGCCTGGCTGGCGGTGGTAATGATGTACAGTGCAGCGTTCTTCCGCTTCGGGCGAGCGACAAGATGGCGTTTCCACAGTAGCCGCGCTCCATAGGAAAGCAGGCAGTAATACGCCGCGAAGGCACCCAGCATAAGCCGGGAATACAGGGCGCTGTTCTTGGCGGCAAACAGGTAGCCAAGCCCCAGCAGCATCACCAGAGACACCTGCTTCACCGTCTGGGCGAATTCCCGGTAATAGCCCCGGCGCAGGACATTCTTCATGCCCTCCCCCACAATCAGCACCATCAGATCCAGCAGGGACAGCACCAACATTAGGCTAAGGTCGTTGCCACCCGCGAAGGGAAAACGCAAACCAAATCGGGTGATACCGGCCATGACATATGCCAGATTCAAGCACAGGATGTCCAGCAGAATAAAGTCCCAGTGCTTCATCCAGCCCTGTACATTCTTTTTGTACATAGTCCTCTTCCTTCTCTATTTCTCTCGCAGCATGAAAAGCGGCACGTCATGGCTGTCCCACAGGGAAAATCCCGACGTGCCGTTGCGATCTTGGGTCAAGCCTCCCGGTAAAACAGGGCCAATACGGTATCGCGCAAGGAGGCTTCATCCACGTAAAACTCGATGTATTCCTCCCCCAGAACCGCCTCACCCTCCAGAGTACGAATGGGAGCAATCGTACACTGCTCTGCGCCACAGTGCCTGGAACAGCTTCAACAGATCGATCTCATCGTCTTCTTTCCTGTTATCCATCTTTCTTTCCTTTGCACGTGAAAAATCAATTTTTGCTATTATACTACGTTATCATTCGAAAATCAATAGTTATCTACCCCCCTCCCCCGGCGAAAAAAAGGAAAATTTGCAGAAATCTGTGGTTTTCTGTCGGTTTTCCCAAAATAAGCGGTGCCGTATCTTGCTTTTTCCGGGAATTTTCGCTATACTGTCCCAAAAACAATTGAAAAAATACCGGCTTTATGGAGAAAGCGGCTAGCCCAAGGGAAACAAGCATAATCAATGTCCCCGGATAGGCCGCGGCCTGTCCGGGGGCGTTTTTGGGCGGTTATACCACCTGGAAAATGTAGAATTTCAGATAGTCCGTTTCCGGCACGTTCCACAGGATCGGATGGTCGGGGGCCTGCTGGCGGGCTTCGATCTGGCGCAGCTCCACCCCCGCGTCCAGGGCGGCTGAGCGGAGCATCTTTACAAACAGTTCCGAGGGCATGAAGTGGCTGCACGACGCCGTGGCGAAATAGCCGCCCCGGGGCAGCAGCTTCAGCGCCCGGAGGTTAATCTCTTTGTAGCCCCGCTGGGCGCTTCCCACCGTTTTCCGGGACTTGGTAAAGGCCGGAGGGTCCAGAATGATGAAGTCGTAGGGGGCCTTGCCCTTGGCGGCCAGTTCCGGCAGCAGGTCGAATACATCCGCCGTCACAAAATCCATTTTGTCCATCAAGCCGTTACGCTGGGCGTTGGCCTTCGCCATTTCGATGGCGGATTCGGAAATATCCACCGCCGTCACATGCTCCGCCCCGCCCTTGGCGGCGTTCAAAGCAAAGGAGCCGGTGTGAGTAAAGCAGTCTAAGACATGCTTCCCCTTCGCCAGCCGGGCCACCGCCAGGCGGTTGTACTTCTGATCCAGGAAAAAGCCGGTTTTCTGCCCATTTTCCACGTCCACCCGGTAAAAAATCCCGTTTTCGCAGATTTCCGTGACAGTCTGCGCCGGAGGCGTCTCCCCGGGCAGCGGAAACCAGCCCTTGTTCTGCTCCATGCCCTCCAGGGCGCGGATGGCCACGTCGTTTCGCTGGTAAATCCCCCGGATGTCCTGGCCGTCCTCCCGGAGCACCTGGGCCAGCAGGGGGAACAGCATGGGCTTGATCCGCTCCATGCCCACGGACAGGGTCTGGGTCACCAGAATGTCGGAAAATCGATCCACCGTCAGGCCGGGAAACCCGTCTGCCTCGCCGAAAATGACCCGGCAGCAGGAAATGTCGCTGCCCATCACCGTCTTGCGGTAGTCCCAGGCGTACTGGATCCGCCGCCGCCAGAAGGCCTCGTCAAACCGGTCGTTGGCGTTGCGGGAGATCAGCCGCAGGCGGATCTTGCTCTCCCGGCTGACAAAGCCGGTGCCCAGGTATTTGCCCTTCTCACTAACCGCATCGGCCAGGCCGCCGTTTTCGCAGCTGCCTTCCTCCCGGATCACCTCGGCGGCATAGATCCAGGGATGCCCCTGCTCCACCCATCTGGTGCCCTTGGCTGTGATGATGAACTTGGGGAAATTCCGCTCTGCTTTCATCGTGATCCCATCCTTTTTCCAATTTGGGGATAGTATAGCACAGCCGCATTCTTTTTTCAAGAAACCCGGCATTGCGTTCCGGCTCCCGGTGGGGTATAATGGAAATACAAATGGGAAACACGATTGCAAGGAGGTATCTCTATGTCCAAACAAGCATCCCCTTCCATGGACGCCTGGCTTCGGGAAGCAAAACAGCACGAAAGCGCCCCGAACATCGGCATGTACCTGACCCACAACGGCACGGTCCGCCAAAGCGCCAAGGCCAAGGTTCGTTATGGCGCGGAGGATACCAAACCCGTTACCGGTATGCTTTTCTCCTATGATCCGGAGAAGGTGGATCGCATCATTGCCGATACCTACAAAATGGACGGGATTTATTACATCCGGGTCTGGCTCAACGAAGGGGAGCTGGACGCTGGCGACGACATTATGTACGTCCTGGTGGGCGGGGATATTCGCCCCCATGTGGTGGACGCCCTGCAATATCTGGTGGGGCGGATCAAGAACGAATGTGTCACGGAAACGGAGCGGTACTGATATGACGCCTTGGGAAAAATGCGTGGAATTTCACGGCCACAGCTGCGGTGGCCTGCGCATCGGCTATCGGGCTGCGCAGTACGCCATGGAGCTGCTGCACATCGGCTTTTCCGACAACGAGCAGGTGGTGTGCATTTCCGAAAACGATGCCTGCGGCGTGGACGCCATCCAGGTGATGCTGGGCTGCAGCATCGGCAAAGGAAACCTTCTGTTCCACATGACCGGAAAGCAGGCGTTTTCCTTCTACAACCGGGCCACCGGGGAATCCGTCCGGCTGGTGCTGAAGCCCAAGCCCGCGGGAATGACTCCGGAGGAATCCGCCCGATATTACTTTGACCATGACTGCCATGACCTGTTCTGGGTAAAGGAGGCGAAGCTGCCCCTGCCCACACCTGCCAAAATCTTCGACAGCTACGACTGCGCGTGCTGCGGCGAAAAAACCGGCGCCAACTGGATCCGCCTGGTGGGAGGCAAAACGCTGTGTCTGGATTGCTGTGAACAATATAACCGGTTTGATGTATAACGTCTTAGCCACAGCCCAAAAGGGCTGTGGCGCTTTTTCTGTTGACAATGCTCCCGAAAGCTGTTACAATAGCAGTAACTAGTTACTACTATGAGGAGGAGATATCCGATGATCGCTCAGCTTCTGAACGAATTCGATTGCGACACGCCCCATCGGGTCATGGCGCTCTTTTGCAACATCTTCATCCAACAAAACCGGATGCAGACAGCCTGCGAAAAAATCCAAACGGATATGTCCATGAAGCAGTGGCTGCTGCTGGCCATGCTGGAACAGTGCCCGGAGCCAAAAACGCTGACCCGTGTCGGAAAGCTCATGGGCTGCTCCCGGCAGAACATCAAAAAGCTGGCAGACGCCTTGGAAAAGAAGGGATATCTCACCTTGACGGAAGGCGCGAACAACGCAGTTTGTCTGGAAGAAACCCAAAAGGTCGCCACCTATTCTGCCCAGATGGACGACCGGCGCAGTCAGGTCTTGCGGCTATTATTCGCAGATTTCAGCGAGGAGGAAATCGCCCAATTTTATTCTCTGCACAGAAAGCTTTATGCGGGGATCCGGCGGGTGGAAGAATACGGAAAAAGATTCGATAAAGGAGACAGCTTATGAAATGCCTGGTTACATACGCGTCGAAGTACGGCAGCACGAAAAAATACGCCCAGTGGATCGCGGAGGAGCTGGCCTGCGACATCCAAGACAGCAAGGCTGTGAACGGGCCGCTTTTGGCGCAATATGACATCATCATCCACGGCGGCGGACTGTACGCCGGAGGTCTCAGCGGCATCAACACCATTGTCAAAAATTTTAACGCCATTTCCGGCAAGGAAATCATCCTGTTCTCCTGCGGACTGGCAGATCCCAAGGATCCGGAAAATGCGGCGCATATCGAAGCCGGTTTGGCAAAGGTGCTGACGCCGGAAATGTCCGGGAAGATCAAGCAGTTCCACCTGCGGGGCGGCATCCACTATGCCGAATTGGGCCCGATCCACAAAGCCATGATGGCCATGCTCCGAAAGGCCATGCTGCAAAAAGGCTACGACAACCTCCGCCCGGAAGATCAGCTGATGCTGGATACCTACGGTCAAGTGGTGGATTTTACTGACAAGGACACCATTCAGCCCTTGCTGGACTATGTACGTTCCCTCGGCAAATAACACGGAAAAGGCAGCAACGAAAAACCGTTGCTGCCTTTTGGCGTTCACTTGGCGCAGTCGGCGCTGCCCTCGCTGTAAAGCATATCCAGACCATGGGCCACCGGGTCGATGACCGCCAGGATATTCTCCTCCGAGGCCTTCTTGCTGCCGGGCAGGTTGATAATCAGTGTCCGTCTCCGAATTCCCGCCACACTGCGGGACAAGCAGCCCTTGGGGGTGATGCGCATGGACTCTGCCCGCATGGCCTCGGGAATCCCCGGGGTCAGCCGCTCCAACACGGCCAGCGTTGCCTCCGGGGTGATGTCCCTGGGAGAAAAGCCGGTGCCGCCGGTGGTGAGCACCAGGGCAACGCCCAGCTCGTCGGCGCACTTGCAAAGCGCTCCTTGAATCATTCCCACTTCATCCGGAACCATGGCGGTGTAGGTCACGTCAAAGCCCCGTTCCTTCAAAATCCCACATAGGTTGGGGCCGCTGGTATCCTCCCGCTCTCCCCGGTAGCCCTTGTCACTGACGGTAATCACTGCTGCTGTATACATTCATGCATCCTCCCGATGATAATTTCCATGGACACCGCCGGTTTTCTCCACCAGACGGATGTCCGCGATCACCATATCCCGCTGCACTGCCTTGCACATGTCGTACACCGTCAGCGCGGCGGTAGCCACAGCGGTGAGAGCCTCCATCTCCACCCCGGTTCGGCCGTCGCAGGATACCGAGGCCCGGATTTCCACGCTCTTGCGCTGTTCATCCAGGTGCAGCTCCAAATTGATGCCGTCCACCAAAATGGGGTGGCACATAGGAATGATGTCCGGGGTGTGTTTGGCCCCCATCACCCCCGCGATTTGCGCCACAGTCAGCACGTCTCCTTTTTTCACGCCGCCGCTTTGGATGAGGGCAAAGGTGTGCTCGTTCACCAGCACCCGTCCCGCCGCCACGGCGGTCCGCTGGGAAATGGGCTTTTCCCCCACATCCACCATTTTCGCCCGGCCCTGGTCGTTGAAATGGGTAAAATCCACCATATTCAGCCTCCGATTTGATTCATATTCCGTCCCGAACGGGAACGGTGCGCCGCGTCCAGGTCGCCGTGCCAGGCGGGCTTATGCCAGATGGCTTTTTCCAGCTGTGACCGCATACCGTCAAAATCCAGTCCCTTTAGGGAATACTCGTCGGCGGAGTGCAGGCAGGGCTTGACACGGCCGTCGGCGGTCAGACGAATGCGGTTGCATTCCCCGCAGAAGTGGGCGCTGACCGGGCTGATTAGGCCGATGTTCCCCTGGGCTCCCGGCAGGCGGTAGAGCTTGGCTACGCCGCCGTCCCAGGCTGTTGGCACCGCCTCGGGCAGCTTTTCCAGAACCGTGGTGCCGGGGATGAAGGCAGCACGGTCAAAATCTCCCCCATCGTACATGGGCATCATCTCAATAAAGCGCATGTCCACCGGATATTTCCGGGTCAGCTCCGCCAGCGGCCGAATCTCCTCATCGTTGAAGCCGCCGATGAGAACCGCGTTCAGCTTGATTTTCTCAAAGCCCGCCGCCAAAGCGGCCTCCAGTCCCCGCAGCGCCATGTCCAGCGTTCCCGTCCGGGTGATGTAGGCGTATTTTTCCGGGTTTAGGGTATCCAGACTGATGTTCAGCCATTTTACCCCCGCCTCCCGCAGATCCTCCGCCAGCTCCGGCAGAAGCACGCCGTTGGTGGTCAAGCACACCTTCTGGATGCCCTCCACCGCCGCGGCCCGGCGGCAGATGGAGACGATGTTCTTCTTCACCAGGGGTTCCCCTCCGGTGATTCGCAGTTTGGTGATGCCCAAAGAAGCCGCCGCCTCCACTGCCAGAAGGAGTTCGTCCTCGGTGAGCATGTCCTCGTGACGTTTCTTGAACACGCCCTCCTCCGGCATACAGTACCGGCAGCGCAGATTGCACAACTCCGTCACGGAGACGCGCAAATAGGTAATGCTCCTGCCAAATGGATCGATCATACGCCGCCCCTTTCCCATCCGTGTCTGCCAATGGCACACCGTACAGATTTCGCAAGCCCATTATACATATTTTTGTGCTGTTCCACAAGAGGCAAATGGCAAACATTCGGGAATTTTATTCCCATACTCTTTCTTGCGAAATGAATTTTTTATGCTATAATAACAGGGAAAGCGGAAGGGAAAGGGGCAATCAATTGTGATTAAGCGGGAAAAGGCGCCAACCCGGAAGGATGTGGCCGACCTGGCTGGGGTCTCCGAAACGGTGGTATCCTATGTTATCAACAACAACCGCTATGTTGCCAAGGAGAAACGGGAACGGGTTCTGGCCGCGGTGGAGCAGCTGAACTACCGGCCGAACAATATCGCCCTGGCCTTAAAGGGCAAGCGCACCAACCATATTCTGTTCATCTGTGACAACATCTCCAACGAGTATTTCGGTAAGATCGTGGAAGAAATGGCCCGTATCGCCGCAGAGTCCGGCTATCTGATCTCCTTGATGGGCAGCCGCAATGATGACAGCTTCGTTTCCCTCGTTTGCAGCCGGGTTTTTGACGGCATTGTGATCAGCTCCACCAGCTTTGAGGAAAAATATGTTCTGCGCTTGATTGACACCGGCACACCGGTGGTGCTTCTGATGAACCGGGAATACACCAAGCATGTGGTAGGCCGTGCCGCCCAAATCTATACCGGCATCCACAGCGGCATCAAGGACTGCGTCCAGCTGCTGCACGATATGGGGCGGCAGCACATTGTGTACATAGACCGCGTCAGTAAAAAGCGGCATTTTAGTACCATGGCAGACTGGCGATACAACGGCTTCGTCACCAAGATGCAGGAATGCGGCTACCGGATCACGAAGGATAACGTAATCGTCGGCTACGAAACAGAAGACGAGCTGTATACCGCTCTGTGCCAGCGGATTCGGGAGGGCCTGCAAGTGGACGGCATTGTAGGCCGAAACGATGCTCTGGCCTGCGTGGCCATGCAGGCGCTGAAGGACTGCGGTCTGCGGATCCCCGAGGACGTGGCCGTGGTAGGCTTCGACAATTCCCGAATGAGCAGCTACTGCACCCCCCGGCTTTCCAGTGTGGAGCTGAACAAGTTGGCCATCGCCAAGGCCATCATGAACGCCTTCGAGGATATGAACCAGGGCAGCGCCCCGCCGGTCGTCCGTCTGAGCAGTCACATCGTGGAGCGGGAAAGCACCCGTATGCCGGAATAAAAAAGAAACAGGCTTACCGCAGCGCTGCGGTAAGCCTGTTTCAGTGTGTCAAAAAAGCTTCGCAGAATTTGCCGCTTCTGCGGCAAATTCATTCAAATCCATTTTCCACCAGGGCGTGTACCTGGGGGAAAATACTTCTCAGACTGCAAGTGTATAGTTTGTTCGCCGAAGGCGAACAACCTATACGCGCAGCAGGCT
>CAYYGF010000023.1:0-10163 GCA_964471315.1 uncultured Oscillospiraceae bacterium
TCCGCTGAGATCCTCAGACGCATTTGTGGGGTGTTGCATTAGAGGGAATGTTGGGCTGAGTCATGACTCCGCCGACGCAGTTTGATGATGAGCAGACTATGGTGAATGGGATTGGCTGGACAAAAGACAGCCGGACATGTGGGACGAAGGCTGTGCAAATCCATCAAGTGATCGGCGGGGTCATGACCCCGCCCTACAAAAACGAAGAAAAAATGGAAAAAGAGGAAGGCCAGAAAGCCTTCCTCTGCATTTCCGCGTGTTGCTTACTCAGCTTCGACAGCCAGAACCTGACGGCCGTTGTAGGTACCGCAAGCCTTGCAGGCCCGGTGGGGCATAACGGGCTCGCCGCACTTGGGGCAGACCGTAATGCTGGGAGCGGACAGCTTCCAGTTGGAGCCACGGCGCTTATCGCGGCGGGCCTTGGACACTTTACACTTAGGGACAGCCATGGTGACACCTCCTTGGTCAAACTGCTTTTCACAGCCTAATTGGATTTACTTCTCAAGAAGCTGCTTCAAAGCAGCAAATCGGGGATCGAGCTCCTTCTGGCAAGTGCAGGGGCCATCGTTCAGGTTCTTGCCACAGCGGTGGCAAAGTCCTTTGCAGTCCTCCTTGCACAGCAGCTTGGAATCCAGATTCAGGACAAAAACCGTCCGCACAATGTCATCCAGATCGGCGCTGTCTCCCTCCAGAGGGAATACCCACTCGTCTTCGTTTTCTTCGTCTGCCATTTCCGTGACCAGCACCACTTCAATGGGAAAGCGGATGTCCCGGTCAAAGGGATTGGCGCAGCGGTCGCAGATGCCGTGGATGGTGGTGGTGAGTTCACCGGACATCATCAAAACGCCTGCGGTGTTGCGCACCGTACCCTGGGCCAGAACCGGCTCGGACACGGGATAGCTGACGCCGTAACAAAGATCGCTCAGATCAACGCTGGTGGAAAAGGAAACCGATGCGCCGGGACAGTCAATGATTTTGGAAAGTCCTAACAGCATACTTTTCCCCCTTCTCACAGTCGTGCCTAGATATTATATAGGGTAAAGCGCCATTTGTCAAATGTTATTTTCAGAAAAATCAGAGAAAATTCTCGTTTTTTTACACGCACTAGAAAATGAGCAAATGAAAATAAAGGGAGCCCCTTTGGAGCTGCCGCTCCAGTGCAATTGCAGAAATTGTGGATTCTTCAAAGGAATCCCTTCGGGATAAATGAAATCCAAGAAGAGGCGGGACGGTAACACCTAAATCCGTCCCGCAGGGCAACTGTCAACTGCCAATTGCCCGCGGTTCTAAACCTTCCTCCCAGGACATACCCTGTGGTAAACCCATGGCAGGAGCCTTCCTCCTGCCGAAAAGGAGGACGGCTATGGAGCAAATTTACGCGGATATCGCCGCCAGAACCGGCGGTCATATTTATGTGGGCGTGGTGGGGCCGGTGCGCACGGGAAAATCCACCTTGATTAAGCGCGTCATGGAGGAGCTGGTGATCCCTGGCATTGCCGACCCCTACCGCAAGGAGCGGGCCAGGGATGAGCTGCCCCAGAGCGGCTCCGGGAAAACCATTATGACCTCGGAACCGAAGTTTATTCCGGAGGAGGCGGCGGAAATCTCTCCCGACGGCACCACCCGGCTGCGGGTGCGTTTCATCGATTCCGTGGGCTACATGGTGCCCGGGGCCGTGGGGGCGGAGGAGGACGGCGCCCCCCGGATGGTCACCACCCCCTGGTTCGACCACGAGATTCCCATGACCCAGGCGGCGGAGCTGGGGACAAAAAAGGTGATGGAGGGCCACTGCACCCTGGGCTTGGTGGTCACCACAGACGGCACCATCACCGACATCCCCCGGCAGGATTATCTGGCCGCGGAGGAAAAAGCCATCACCGACATGCAAAAAACCGGGAAGCCTTACCTGGTGGTGGTCAACTCCCGGGAGCCGGGAGGCGAGGCGGCGGACAGCGTCCGGAAAGAGCTGCGGGAAAAATTCGGGGTGGATGCCCTGGTCTGCGACTGCCAGAGCCTGGATAAGGAGGGAATCACCCGCCTGCTGAAAGCCCTGCTGTACACCTTCCCCATGGGACAGCTGCGGGTCTACCTGCCCCGGTGGCTGGACGCGCTGGAGCCGGAGCATCCCGTGAAAAGCGCCCTGTACCAGGGCCTGCTTCAGCGGGCGGGACAGATCGGCAGCCTGGGCCAGGCGGAGGCGGTTTTGTCCACCTTACGGGAGCTGGAGCCGGTACAGGACTACACCCTGCGCGGGGTCGATCTGGGCACGGGGACGGTCAGCTGCGCCATCGTGCTGCCGGAGAAGCTGTACTATGAAATCTTAAGCGCCAAGGCGGGAATCCCCATTGAAAATGATGCCCAGCTGCTGTCGCTGCTGATGGAGCTGGCTCAGGTCAAGCAGGAGTACGACAAGATTTCCGACGCCCTGTCCGCCGTGAAGGCCACAGGCTATGGGGTGGTTTTGCCGGACGCCGGGGAAATGAAGATGGAAAAGCCGGAGGTCATCCGAAAGGGCGGCGCCTACGGGGTGAAGCTGAAGGCAGGCGCTCCCTCCATCCACATGATTCGGGTGGACATCGACACGGAGATCAGTCCCATGGTGGGGGACGAAAAGCAGTCCCAGGATCTGATCACCCAGCTGACCGGAGAGGATCCGGAAAAGCTCTGGCAGAGCAACATTTTCGGAAAGTCCGTGTACGACCTAATTCAGGAGGGGCTGACGGCCAAGCTGGTGCAGCTGCCGGAGGATGTGCGGGGAAAATTCCGGGGGACACTGACCCGGATTGTCAACGAGGGCGCCACGGGGCTGATCTGCCTCATTCTATAGTGTGGAGTTTGCAGTGTGGCGTGTGGAGTTGCCTGGTGGGGGAAAGTGCATAAACAACTCCACACTCCTCACGCTCTTGACAATTCTTCCCTTCCGGGGTAAAATAGACAAAAACTGGAGGAGGAATCTGTCATGTCCATCCATATCGATTATCTGTGGCAGGATCGGAAACGGCATTTGGGCCTGCCGATCAGCTTCACCCGCTACAGTCTGTCCGAGGATCGTCTGTTTACCTCGGTGGGCTTTCTGAATATCCAGGACGATGAAATCCTGCTGTACCGTGTGCGGGATATCGACAGCAGCCGCACTCTGTGGCAGCGGATTTTCGGTGTGGGCACGGTGCGGGTGATCTCCTCCGATAAGACCATGCCAACGCTGGTACTGAAAAACATCAAGGATCCCATTTTTGTCAAGGAGCTGATCCACCAGCAGGTGGAGGAAACCAAAATCAAGCGCCGGGTTCGCTTCGGCGAGGTGATGACCACCGATGCCGACGGCGATGGTGTCCCGGACGATATGGACGATGACAATTAACAAACCGGCAGGATGCGGAAGCGTCCTGCCGGTTTTCAGCCGTTAACCAATTGTTTTCAATTTTCCGCCCCGGAACCCTTTACCCCGACAGGAAAAAGTGGTAAACTATACAAAATTGTCTTTCAGCGGAGGAACACTATGAGATTGCCCCAGGGGAGAAAAATCAAACGGAATTATCTGGGCCTGGCCTTTGCCATACCCTGCGTGGGAATGCTATTTGTCATGCTCATCAGCCAGTACGCGCCCTTTGGCAAGTATTCCATGCTGTATTCGGATATGTATCACCAATACTATCCCTTCTTTGTCCAGTTCCGCCGGGCGCTGCGGGAGGGGCAGGGCCTGATTTACACCTGGAGCATCGGCTTGGGAATGGACTACCTGGGGTTGATTGCCTATTATCTGGCATCGCCGCTGAATTTGCTCAGTGTGCTGGTGCCGGAAGGTTGGCTGCTGGGCTTTTTCTCTCTGCTGGTGCCGGTGAAGCTGGGCCTGGCGGGGCTGAGCTTTGCCTATTTTCTCAAAAAGCTGTTTGGCAGGAACGAGCTTTCCATCTCGTTGTTCGGCGCGCTTTACGGCCTGTGTGCCTGGGCGCTGGGCTTTCAGTGGAATGTGATGTGGCTGGACACCTTCGCCCTGCTGCCCCTGGTGGCCCTGGGGACGGTGTACCTGCTGCGGGACGGGAAATTTCTGCTGTATACTTTGACGCTGTTTCAGTCGATTTTCTCCAATTATTATATTGGGCTGTTCACCTGCATCTTTGTATTTTTGCTGTTTTTCGTCTACCAGTTCTGCCGGTGGGGCGGGTGGAAGAAATTCTTCGCCGACCTTTTCCGAATTGCCCTGTTCTCAGCGCTGGCTATTGGAATGACCGCGATTTTGGAGCTGCCCGCCCTGGCGGCGCTGCAAACCACCCAGTCCAGCGTGAACAAATTCCCCACCGGTTTCCGGCTGAACATTGCCAATTCCAATGACCTGGCGGGCCTGTTCGACGCCATGCGCCGGGTGGCGGGAAACATGGGCGGCGCCATCGAGCCGAATTTCAAGGAGGGCCTGCCAAACGTCTACTGCGGGATTCTCAGCGTGTTTTTGATGTTCCTATATCTGCTGTCCCGGGAAATTCCCCGGCGGGAGAAGGTGTGCGCTGTGGGGCTGCTGCTGTTTTTCAATGTCAGCTTCATCATCCGCCAGCTGGACTATATCTGGCACGGCTTCCATTTTACCAATATGATCCCTTACCGGTTCAGCTTCCTGTACAGCTTTGTGGTGCTGTACATGGCTTACCGGGCCTGGCTGATGCGGCGGAATTTCACCACCGGGCAGATTCTTCTGGGCGCGGTTCTGGCCTCCGGAATTTTGGCCTGCTCCAAGGAGCTGACGGAAACGGTACCCCTTACCATCGGTTCGCTGGAACTGCAATTCCCGCTGTATTTTGTATACAATCTGGCATTTTTGGTGCTGTATCTTCTGGCGATGCTCTGCGGGAACATCCAGGAACCGGTTCCTGAGGACGCGGACGAATACCAACTTGCCCGTGCCCGGGCAGAACAGGCCCTGCAGCGCAGACGTTCCAGCGGCCTGGTGCTGGGAATCCTGGCGGTGGAGTTGACCGCGAATCTCATCTGCTTTGGGCTGTATTTTACCGGAACCAGTGTGGCCAATTATCCCAAGGGCACCACCTATACCGCCTCGGTCATCCGCTACATGAAGGAACGGGAGACGGGAAAGGACTTCTACCGGGCGGAAACCACCCATTCTCAGACCTTGAATGACGGAGCGCTGAACGGCTATAACGGGGTATCTGCCTTTACCAGCTCTGCCAATGTGAAAACTACCCTGTTTATGCAGGCTCTGGGCTATGGTGCGAAGAATACCTATAACCGCTATCTGTTCGAGGAAAGCTCCCCGGTGGCGAACCTGTTCCTGGATCTGAAGTATATGATTGACCGGGACGGCAAGGACAAGACCAGCTCCTTCTTCACCGAGGCAAATCACTTTGGGGATACCACCCTTTTGAAAAACCAGGCCTGGCTCCCTCTGGGCTTTTTGGCGGAGAAGGAGCTGGCGGAGCTGACCTTTGACACCTCTGGCAATGCCTTCCAATTCCAGAACGACCTGTTCAGCGCCGCCACGGGACTATATAGCGAGGTGTGGCACCGAATCCCCGGAGATAATTTGAGCATCCTGGGAAACGGCGCCACGGTGCAGGAGAGCAATTCCAGCGGTTACTGCCGCTACGGAGATACCTCGGCCAATTCCAACGTCACCTATACCTATGTTGCCGACCGGGACGGCTTTGCCTGCATCCACCTGGATCTGCCCAAGCGCAATGATTTTTATGTCAGCGTCAACGGCCTGGAGCTTTACAAGGAAACCATCAGCCTGCCCCAGATGCTGGCGGTGGGGGATGTGAAATCTGGAGATGTGCTGGATATCCGGATTGTCTGCGATGCGGGGGAGGAAAGCTCCATGACTGTCAGCGCGGCGATTCTGAATCCGGATCGGTTCTGGCAGGGCTATGAGATTTTGAACGCCTCCACGCTGCGGCAGACACGATTTGATTCCACCCATGTCGAGGGCATCATCGACTGCGACCGGGACGGCCTGCTGTATACCTCCATTCCCCAAAACGGAAACTGGCGGGTGACGGTAGACGGAAAAAGCGCCGAGATCAAGCTGGTCGGGGAGTGCATGGTGGCGGTGGAGCTGTCCCAGGGCACCCATACCGTAGCCATTACCTATCACAACAGCGCCCTTTCTCTGGGCTGGAAGATCAGCCTGGCCTGCGCCGGTGTCTTTACCCTGCTGACTCTGTGGGTGTATCAGCCAAGGCGGTTGTCGAGGCAGGGAAAATATCAGAAATAGGAAGCAGAGTGTCTTTTGGTAAGGCGTGTTTTACCCTCCTGCTCTGCCCAATATCCCCATCGAAAGAAATGAGCGAATGCGCCGTCGATACGGGAAGTAGTTCCGCGAACGGTACCGCTTTGCGGATGAGATGGCGCTGACAGAGGGGAATCGGGTATCAACCCGTGCTGTACCCGCAGCCGGGATCATGCGCGGAATGGTTTTCTTCATGGAATGCGGATAAGCGTTTCGCCGTCACGGGGGAGCTTACGAAATCATATGTACGGAATGCCTCGGTTCATTTTTGAGCCGAGGCATGTTTATATATCATACAAAAAATTGTCTGTTTTCTCTCTGTCGGTTTTAAAATACCAATTTTGCCCGGAAGATACACAGGTTGCGAATAGAATTTCTATATTTGTCAATGACTGATTTATAATTCTTTTGCAAATATTTTCCGTCTGTGATATATTCAATCTTAAAGAGATATCTGCTGAATAAGCCGATTGGCGGCCTATTCACGTACCGTCAAGTGCAACGGCTTTGTACAATGCAGCGCAAGCCCCTTATACCAGAACAACGCACAAAATGCAGTCTTGGTTTTCAAGGCGTTTTGCGTTGTTCCGTACGCAGGAAAGAAAGCGTTCATACCGGGAGGGATATGTGGTGACATTTCAAGAATGCATCAATGAGTATCTGACACAACTGGACTGTACGGCCAGAGAGTTATCTGCTGTCAGCGGCATCTCTGCACCGGTCATCAGCCGGTATCGCCGCGGCACCCAGAGGCCGGAACCGAATGGAGAGCAATGGAAGAAGCTGGCTGCCGGAATTGTTACCCTCGCGCAAGAGCGGGGGCTGGAAGAAATCACCAAGACGGCGGTGGAAACCGCTTTTCGGGACGCGTTGACTTCTCGGGAAGCCTTCGATAAAGGACGTTTTTGCCGCAATCTCAACGAACTGCTGGAAGCCTTCTCCATCAGCAATATGGAGCTTGCCCGGTACCTAAGCTACGACGCTTCCTATCTCTCCCGCATCCGTTCCGGACAGAGAACGCCCCGGGATGCCGCCGCGTTCGCGCTGAGTGTAGGGCGGTTCGTTGCCCGGCGCTGCCAGAATGGCGGGGAGCGGGAACAGCTTGCGGCGCTGATGGGAGCCAGTCTGCCAGCCGATGCGGGAAATGAAGAATACGCACACCGTGTGGCGCAGTATCTGTGCGAAGGCACTTCTCCGGAGAATGCCGGAAACATGGATCGTTTTCTGCAAAGAATAGACGAATTTGACTTGGAAGAATACATCCGGGTCATCCATTTTGATGAAATGAAAGTCCTCACATCCCCCATCCAGATTCCCGCCGCCCGGTTTTATACCGGACTACAGGAATTGATGGATGCCCAACTGGACTTTCTTAAAACCACGGTGCTCGCCCGCAGCGACAGCCCTGTCACCATGTACAGCGACCTGCCCATGACAGAAATGTCGAAGGATTCCCAGTTTCCCAAGAAGTGGATGTTCGGCATGGCGATGATGTTGAAAAAGGGCCTGCATCTGAACATGATCCACAATGTAGACCGACCCTTCCACGAAATGATGCTGGGCTTGGAAAGCTTTATCCCCATGTATATGACCGGACAAATTTCCCCCTACTATCTTTCCGGGATGCAGACCAGCGCCTTCCGTCATCTGCTATGGGTATCGGGAACTGCCGCCTTACAGGGCGACTGTATCGTCGGGCATATTGGCGATGGCAGAATGTATCTGACAAACCGGAAAAGCGAGGTTGCCCATTATCAGAAGCGGGCTGGTCAGCTATTAAAACGGGCTGCGCCTTTGATGGAGATTTACGGTTCAGACAGGAAAGAAGCGTTTGCGCATTTTTTGCAGGAGGACAGCGCAGAAATCGGTTCCCGCCGGTCACTCCTTTCTGATCTTCCGTTATACACGATCAGCGACGGTCTGGCAAAGCGGATTCTATCCCGGTGCGGCATTTCGGAACAGGCGGCGATTCTGGACTATGTGCATGCCGAGCGGCAGAGAATTGAGCACATTCTGGAACACAGCAGGGTTTGCGACGTACTGCCGGACATCTCAGAGGCGGAATTCAAGCGATATCCGGTGGGACTATCTCTGGCAGGAATGTTTTATCCCGGCGATATCCGTCTGACATACCCGGAATACCGGGAATATTTGGCCCAGTGCGACGCTTTCACAGCGACCCATTCCGGCTATACCTGCCAACGGGATGCAAACCCGCCATTTCGAAATATCCAGATCACGATTCTGGAGGGCAGTAGGGTGATTGTCACCAAGAACAAATCCCCGGTTATCCATTTCGTCATTCAGCACCCGAAAATGTGTGCTGCCATCGAAAATATGGTGCTGCCTGTGATAGAGCCGCTGACAGAAGAAAGGAGCGAGGAATCATGAAAATCAAAGCCTATACCTGTCCATCCTGCGGCGCGCCGCTGGATGTGAACTACGACACAACCTTTACCTTCTGCCCCCATTGCGGATGCAAAATCCATATTTCCTATGAGGGGGAAGCCGCACCGAAAAATCCTGATCTTCGGCAGTTCACGGCCTCGGATACCGGGGTGCCTCTGGCCAGCGCCGTGGTTCCCCCGGACTATACCCTAAAAGGCGCCTTGCATACCCAGTGGCAAAGCGATTTGGTTCCCTTTACCGCCACCGTGCAGGCGGTTAGCCCGGATCATTCCACGGTGCTGATGTCTTCGTCCCGGGAGGTCTTCGAGGACTACTTGAATCCCATGCAGAAGCGGATGATTGCCTCCATGCCGGGGGCGATTAAGACCGGTTTCCGGGACTTTATGGAGCCGGAAGCTTACTTGCAGCAGTATGCCCAGCAGGTGCTGCAAACGCCCCTTACCCCGGTTGCCAGGGCGGCCCTTCCCAGCCTGTTCGGAAAGAACCTGCCGGGGGAGCGAAACGCGCTGCTATCCTACTTCCAGTCCCACTGCATCAACATCAATGTCCGTATTGAAGTGGCCAATCTGGTCTGCGATGCCATCCTGATGAAATTCTCCGCCCGGCTGGGCAATCGGAATGTGGTGGTTCTGGCGGGCGCGGACTGGCAGGGTGTGGAATACTTTGATGCCAACAGAGGGTTTGCCTCCGCCATGAATCCCTTTGCCAATCCTCTTTCCAATCTTTTCCCCGCCGGCGGTGGGGAAGAACCGAAGAATTTCGGTCAGTGGTTCCTACAGGGCGGTCTGGTGGGACAAATGCAGCGCAAACGCAGAGCCGCTGCCCAGCAGGCGCAGCAGGCCCAACAGGCCCAGCCCCAGCAGCGCAAACAGTCTTCCGGCCCTATTCCTCTGGGCCATGCCAAAGAATATGGGAAACATGTGGACGTAATCCAGTGGGGCAGCAAGCGGCGGTATCTGATGCTGGCTCCGGCAGAAAAGGAACAGGAAGCGACGGAAATCTTCCTGCGGTTTGTGGGAAGTCTGACCCCGGAACCGGCGCTCACAAAGCAGGAAAGCGCACTGGTGGAGCAGATGTTCCAGACCCGGGTGATGGAAGCCCAGGGCTATGCAGCCCAGGCCCAGCAGATGCGCATGCAGGCCATGCAGCGGCAGATGGAGGTATCCCGGCAGATCGCCCGGGACAGCGCCGAAATCTCCGCCGGTATCATGGATTCCTGGGAAAAACGCAGCGCCTCCCAGAGGCGGATGAGCGCCAATTATTCCGAGGCTGTCCGGGGCGTCAATAGCTACACGACACCCTCCGGCAGAACCGTGGAGTGCGATGTGACGGCAGACTATGTGTATCAGAACCGCTATGGGGACACCATCGGGGTGTCCGGCCGCGCCGTTGACCCGGAGGTGGCGGCAAAGCTGGACTGGACGGAACTGAACAAGAAATAAATAACAGGGGGTTATGAATATGAAACTGCGAATTTTTCTGATTGCCTTGGCAGGATGCCTGATGCTTTCCGCCT
>CAYYGF010000023.1:10173-17974 GCA_964471315.1 uncultured Oscillospiraceae bacterium
GTAAATTCCAGTTTGACCGCCGCGGGCTTTATGCCTGCGATTTGGAAAGCAGGAAAAAAAGGCCTGCGGCGGGGCGGAGCCCACGCCGGAAACCAGCGCGGCAGCGTTGGAGACTTTCACCGAAGCGCCGGAGACTATCACCGAAGTGCCGGAGACCTTCACCGAAGCCCCGGAGACTGCCGCCGCGACGACGGCGGAAACCACCGTCGTGACCGAAGAAGCGTATACCCAGGAGGTCACCACGGAACCCACCGCCACCACGGAGAATCGGTATCATACCGAGGGCTGGGACGCGTGGAGCGGCTACATTTATATGGAGAATAAACAGCCAAAATACTGGATCGAGTTTGACGGGGAATTCTATCTGCACTGTATGTTCCGTTCCGACAGCACGAAATATGAGGAGGTGGTTTATACCCTGTATCCCAACTGGGACGCGCCCTGCGCGCAGGAGCTGACCATCCGCACCGTAAAGGACGCACAGGGAAATGACATTTCCGATTGGTTTGCATATCTTCATTTCTGGTTCAGCTATGAGAACATTGTATTTATGGAGGTGAAACGCAACGAGAGCACCCTGGCAGGCGGGCCGGACAACAACCTTCTGAGCGGAGACTATGTGCTCCTGCCCCCGATGGTTTATCCGAAATAGCATCGGTTTCTTTGGGAGGCCAATATGATAGTTTTACTTTGCATAGCAATCCTTTCCTTCTTTATTTGCGCCGTCTTTTTCTTTACCAGCTTTTTTGCCACCCTCGGCAACGAAAAACGGGATCACTACATAAAGGGTGAGGCAACCTTTCTGGGGAAGGTGAAACGCCGGGGCAGGGATGAGGATTTGCATTTTGAGATTGCCTATACCGTTGACGGTGTTGCCTACAAGGTAAGTGTACATCGGGCAAATGTGGAGGCCATCACCTACAAAACGCGTGTCGGCTCCAAGGTGCCCATCTGTTATGACCCCGAAAAGCCGGAGCGGGTCATCATCTCGGATGACTCCACCATGCGCAAAACCATGGAATCCTGGAAGCGCACCCGGAAACGCTGCTTCATTGGGATGCTCATTTCCCTGGCGATTCTGGTACTTACCTTTCCCAAGTATGCGGAAAAGACAGGCCTGCCCCGGAATGTAACCACCATCGGTCAGTTCCGCCCGGAGTTTTCGGCGCTGGCGGATAAGACGCCGGACAAGCTGATTTTTACCGAGTCCATCGGTTCACCCGACACCTTCCACATGACCATCGACGATCCCACGGAAGCGAAGAAGGTGCTGGATATGATTCTGAACGCGCAGGTTTCCAAGGTGGGCTGTCAGGTGGATATGGCCCAGTATCGGTACGAAAAATACTGCTTTGTATTTGGTAAGGAAACCTTCACCTTTGGCTTTCTGCCCCACAGCTATTTCTGCTACAACGGGCAGGACTACGAACTGGGAGAAAACCGAATCAGCGCAGTGTGTGATTCCCTGCACGCAAGGGCTGAGGAAGCGGCCCAATGGTATGGTGACGATGCCGAGCTGCTAACGATGTTTGTGGACAATGGAGACGAGGCCCGCTCTGTGACAGAACTGTTCCTAAATACAGGCGATGCTTGCCTCACCGGATATATTGAGGGAGCCTATGATGTTTTGTCCGTGGAAAAGCAGCCGGACGGCTATGTGATTCGCTACACCTACGGGGACTTCTACAGCCACGATACCATCCGCAGCAGCCGCATCACTGTGGAAAACGGGGAAATGGTCATCACCGACTGTGGAAGCTGAAAGGAGGAACAGATATGGATAAATTCTGGAAAACCTACCGAACCATCAGTCTCTATCTGATCTTCCCTGCAATCTGTATGTTTGTGGTCGGCATGTTTTCTCAATTGTTGGATCCGGACCCGGAGCGCTTTGACCGCCAGACTCAGGGCGTGGTGGTGTCCTGCGTGGATAAAACCGACAGAACGAGAGCTTCGCGGGAAAACGGCGGATTCATGCTGGTATTTCAGATCAAGGCGGAGTATCAGGTGGACGGCGTTACCTACACCTGCAAGGAGACCGGGGGCTCCCCCAGAAAGGTCGGCTCAGAAGTCACCATTACCTACAATTCCGCAAAGCCCTCGGACAGCACGCTGAACATGGATCCCGTCGCGGGGAAAAAGCGCGTTGGGAATCTGGTGGTGGGTTCCGGAGTTGCCCTGTTGCTGTGCGCGGTTCCTCTGGTTGTGGAGAAGGCACGTAGGTTAGGAAAGCCATCGTGAATTTCTGCCGGTTCCATTGTGGAGGAATCTCGCGTTGATTGAAGCGCCCCAATCACTGAAATATTTGGGCATCACAGTCTTTGATTCCTCAGGGCGAGACAGGCGATTCCCAGAACAATGCTCTGCATTTTCAATGTTTCTTTATACTTTTCCATGATTATTCCTCCAAATCCGAGAAATCAAAGACTTCTTCAATGGTTAATCCAAAATAATGGGCGATTTTGTAGGCCAAAGGCAGGGAGGCGGTATACTTGCCAACCTCGATAGAGGTAATGGTCTGCCGGGTAGTGCCCACGGCATCTGCCAGTTCCTCCTGGGACAGCTTACGCTCCTTGCGAAGGGCACGGATGTTTGTTTTCATACAGGACTCCATTTCTTTCCGATCACGCGTCCGCAAAGGGAAAATGCAAAGTTAACTTTACAATAAAAGTATAGCATGCTTTGCAAAAAAATGTCAAGCACACTTTGCAAAAAAAGCGATGCCCGGAATGGCAATTTGCCATTCCGGGCATTACTTCCGTTTGCTTATTCCGCGAAGTCCTTGTCCTCAGCCACAGGCTCATGCTCAGACACGACTACTTCGGGAGCCGGCTCCTCCGGCACGTCCTGCACTTCCTCAGCGGAGGGAGCTGCTTCTTCCACAGGCGGCTCCTCAGCGGCAGGGGCCTGCTCGGCTTTCTCAGTCGCCTCGGCATCGCCACAGCAGCAGGGGCACTTGGGTAGTGCGGCCAGGGTCTTTTTTGCCCAGGCAACGATCTGCTCACCGTAGGTGGCAACGATGTAAACGGCACCGGCAACAGCGGCCAGCGCGGTTAGAAGCTTTACAACCGTGTTCAATACTTTCATATGCTTGACCTCCAAAGTATTTCTAGTTTGCTTTATATAGTATAACCAAGACTGGGAGAAAAAGCAATAAATATTTTACAAATTTTGAAAAAATGTCACATTTTCCAGTTCTATGGTTATCCCACATAGCCGTACATGCCCCGGACGCTGACTTCTCCGGAGCTGACCGCCTCCACATGGCCGTCCGGGAAAGCCACTACCAGTGCCCCATCGCCGTCCACATCCAGTGCCCGGCCGAAGCGGATCTCATCCCCCCGTACCAGGGAGATGTCCTGGCCGATGGTGATGCAGTCCCGGCGGTACTGCTCCAGCATGGCGTCCTTACCGGTAAGCAAATGATCTGCCATGACGGCCAACGAGTGCATCATCGCCGCTGCCAGATGCGTCCGGGAAATTGGCCGCCCTGCCGCCATGGACAGCGAAGCCGCCATTTCCCGCAGCTCCGGCGGAAAATCCGCCGCCTGCTGGCAGCAGTTGATGCCGATGCCCACAATGGCATAATCCACATGGCCGGTGGTGCGCAGACCCAGCTCTGTAAGGATTCCCCCCAGCTTTTTCCGCTGCCATACCAAATCGTTTGTCCACTTGATGCCGGGACGGAAGGCAGCTGCCCGCGCCACGGCGTCGCACATGGCAACCCCGGTGGCACAGGTTAGGTGCATCAGCTCCCCCGGCAGGCAGTCCGGCCGCAGCAGGATGCTAAGGTATACTCCGAGGCCCTGCGGAGACTGGAATGTTCTACCCAGACGGCCATGGCCGCCGGTCTGCTGTCCGGCAATGAGCACCGTGCCATGGGGCGCACCCTGCCTTGCCAGAGCCTTGAGCCGGTCATTGGTGGAATCCACCGTGTCTAAGTAGTGAAATTCCCTCCGCCAGGGGTAGCTTTCCGGCAGATATGAGAGAATCTCAGTCGATGTCATGGAGCACTTCCTCCGGGGGATGATCCAGAATCTCGGGATGCTGCAAAATCCGCTTGTAATGCTTAAAAAACGCGGCGTAGTAGTATCCATCCACAATTCGTTCATCCAGGCAGAATTTCACATCCACATACTTTCTTTGAACCACACTGCCGTCCTCCAACACCTCGGTGGCCCGGCGCTTCATGCCAAAAGAGCCGAACACTGGCAGATTGCCAAAATCATATAGGTGGTGGTAGATGGGCGGGATGCCCAGAGAACCCATGGAGGTAAAGAACAGAGAGCCGTGGAAGGGGCTGACCTCCAGCAAAAATTTGGGCAGCATACCGAAATAGTCCAGGGTTTTCAGTACCCACACCACAAATTTCAGAAACACACCGGGGATCAGAGTCAAAATACCGGCAGTATTGTCAAAATTGGAATCCAGCGGCGTAGACTTTACATTATCCACCGCTGCCTGGAGCTTGCGGTAGACATCCTCCGCGGTATCCGTGGGGGTGAGGTGCACTTTGATGACGGTATCCGGGGAATCCGCCCGCATTTCTTTTTTGATGGTCATGCAGTACTGGATGTCATTGCCCCGGGAGTAAACCTTCTGCCCCGCCAGGAACCGGTTCAGCCCCGGATAGCGGCACAAAGCCCTAACATAGCAGGCCAGCAGTACATGGGTGATCCCGAAGCTGGTTAGGCCCTCCCGGCGCTTCTGCCGGATGTAGCGATCCACGTGGGTGATTTCCAGCGACTCCTCAAAATAGTTGGTAGAGGTGTTTCTGGTCACCATAATGTAGGGGGAAACCTGTGCCATGGGCGGCAGGGAGCGAAGCCGCCGGCCGTCGGTACGGTCGCCCCAGGAGGGATGGTATTCCCCAACCGGATGGATGCGGATGGCAAAGGACAGCAGCAGTATGCCGCTCAGCATCAGAAGATCCGGCAGGCAAAGCCACAGCGGACGCAGATTGCCATCCAGCAAGGCGCCCCGGCAGCAATACAGTACAAATGCCAGCGGTGCGCAGACGACAGGCAGAAGGAACAAGATGGTATGCCCCCGGTGTCCAGCCAGGATATCGGAGTACAGGCTGGCAAAGAAAACCAGAGCAATCCAAAAAAGCCAAATGAATATCCGGTTTTCGGCCACTGTCCCGATCCGAAGCCCTCCATAAAGAGCCATGAGCCAGATGGGGATCGCTGTTTTATACAGCCGTTCTTCGCCGTCCAGCAGGGCGATGAGCGCGTATAGTGCAGCTGCCGCGATTGGCAGGATGATTTGGCTCCACATCTGGGACGGTTCGCCGGACCCTTTCAAACCGGCAAACATAACGCGGGCCACTGCCGAAGCAACCATGCACAGCGCCATCAGCCAGGTCAGCCCGTTTTTGGGGCTGACATAGAGATGAATTCTGCTTTTCATACACACATAGTATACCAAAATCCGGTGGATTTGGCAATAGAAAATCCACCGTCTGCGGCGAGTCGCCGCAGACAATGCGTGGCGGCGGGCCGCCGCGGGCAGTGCGTGCGTCAGATGGGAAGTATTCGTTACACCACTGGGTACAGCTCGGTATCGTTACTGCTGTGTGAAATGGGAAATTGTAGTTTGTTGCACCAGCCAAAGCCTTCCCCATTGGGGAAGGCTTAAAAGCGCGCAAGCGCCAGTTTATATGCGATCCGGCTATCATTTTCTTCCGGGATTCAGGCAAAGTCAGCTTTGGGGCCGCTGGTGTTGACGTAGCCCAAATCCTTTAAAATCTGCATCATGCGGCTGGTGGATTTGTGGGTAAACACCGGCTGACCGAAGGTTTTGCGCAGCCATTGAACGCTCAACTCCTGCCATTGAGCGAAGGCGGGCTCCAGCATCTGCTGGCTGCCGTCGGCGGTTACTTCATTGGCCAGGGAGTAGCCGTGAGGGCCATACTGGAAGATGTGCAGCTCATAAGGCTTTCCCAGACGGCTGTAGGCATTGGCCACTGGCAGCGCACCGTAGGTGGTCAGTAGATCCTCCGCTGTGGCGGCCAGGAAAACAGGGGGTGCGTCTTTGGTGATTTTGGACACCAGATCGTACTTTTCCGCATCGGCATCGGTAACGTCCGGCCGTCCTTCCAGGATTTTCAGCAGGAAGTCCGCGCCGGGAATGTTGGGAGCAGAGGTGGCGGGATAGCCCAGGATCATGGCGTTGGGCTTGTTTTCCGCCAGCACACCGGAGGCCAGCGCCAGATGTCCACCGGCGGAGAAGCCGCAGACGGCGATTTTGGTGGGATCAATATGCCACTGCTCCGCATTTTCCCGGATATAGCCGATGGCCCAGGATACCTCGTCCAAAGGGGTGAACCCAGCGGCATCCTTGGCAACAGAGTAGCGCAGCACAAAGGCATGGAAGCCCCGGGCCGCGTAGCTTAAGGCAACAGGCTCTCCTTCCCGGGGCGAGCAGTATACATAGCCGCCCCCGGGGCAGACCAGTACGGCGGGACGGTTGGTTTCTTGACCAAGGGTGATCTCACAGTCCAGCAGGAACCCTTCCAGGCTTGCTTCCGGATGTTTGGGAACGGGAACATGGAATGATTGCATGGAAAATCCTCCTTTTGGGAATGGGCCGCCGCTTTCCGCGGTGGCCCAAAGGTGATAAACGATCTGTGGGGGGGATTAGCCGCCCAGGTTGTGCAGGAAGTCCTGCTTTTTCTGGGCACCGTATTCGGCGTAATCGCCGGACTGAAGCTTGCCGAAGGCCACGGCGATAGCCTCGTCCCAGCTTTCCTTTTCGTGGCCCACCAGAATGGGGTAGTAGTAGACTCCGTTCTTCTCAGCGGCGTCGCTGTCGCCGGGGGCGTCGCCTCCCATCAGCACCTTCTTGGGATCGTAGCCGAAGCGGAGCATGGCGGCGATGCAAGCGGCTTTGGAGCCAACATCCTGGGCAAGCACGATGTCCGTATGCTCCAACAAACCGAACTTGCCCCATTCTTCTTCCACCGCGTCCCGGTTGGCGGAGGACACCATAGCCACATCCGCGAAGCTGTGGGCAGCAACCAGGCCCTCCTTGGCCCCGTCATACGGAACCTTTACTTCCTCGGGCAGCTTGCCGATGGCGGCGTTCACTGCCTTGGACCAATTCAGCGCCTTGGTCAAAATCAGTCTGGCCTCGGGGTCTTTGGCTTCTTCGGCGGCTTTGGCCGCGCCGTCGTTGCTCAGGGCCGGGGCGGTATCCGCCCAGTGCCGCAGAGCGGCCACACCGGGGATTGGGGTGTATTTCTCATGAATCTCCGTAAGCGCCATGGCAAGCCCTTTGAAGCGGTTGATGCCCCGGGTCATGGAGAAGAGATTGATCTCGTTCCAGCGTTCCAGAATTTCCTCCCGCCATTGGCCTAAGCCCCACTCGTCCACCATGCAGGGGCCGAAGCAGCGGAAGTGCTTGCAGTTCATGGTGTCCATGACGCAGCCGTCGGAATCCACGCAAACCAGGTATGCGTGCTTTTTTTCAAAAGAATCGAAAATAGACATGGCGATCCTCCGGCATTTACATATGGGTGTCGATCATGCCGCAGTAGGAGTCGATGGGGTCGGTGCCCTTGAAGGCCTCGGGGCCGGTGAGCAGAGCGTCCACCAGAGCGTCCAGGGTATCATCGTTGGAATCGTAGGTGTTGATGTAGGTCTGGAGCATAGGGCAGTCCGCTAACATGGTGGGCTTGTTCACGGAGATACCCACAACAGGCAGCTCATGGACGTACCAGGGAATTTCACCGCCGCCCTTGGACAGGCCGAAGGCGGGATGGCCGTTGCCCACGTCGAACAGGGTGATCACCACATCC
>CAYYGF010000024.1:0-17564 GCA_964471315.1 uncultured Oscillospiraceae bacterium
TGGACGTTTCCATCACCGGTAACTCCACCAACCCCACCCGCTTCCAGCATCCCGTGGCCGGCACTTACAAGAAAGAGTGCATCGAGCAGGGCAAGAAGTACTTCTCCGTGGCTTCCGGCGGCGGTACGGGCCGTACCCTGCATCCGGATAACATGGCCGCCGGCCCCGCCTCTTACGGCATGACCGACACCATGGGCCGTATGCACTCCGATGCCCAGTTCGCCGGTTCCTCCTCCGTCCCCGCCCACGTGGAAATGATGGGCTTCCTGGGCGCAGGCAACAACCCCATGGTCGGTATGACCGTGTCCGTGGCTGTTGCTGTTGAGGAAAGCCTGAAGTAAGCTCCCGCGCAACGTACACACACACCAATTCGAAAAGAACAGGAAGTATGGCTCCTCCGTAAATGGATCGGTTTATACTTCCTGTTTTTTACTTAAAAGAAGAGAAAGACAGAACGAAGGATAGAACATGCGCAAACGTGTATTGGTTGTTCTCGCCCTGGTGCTTTGTCTGATTCTGAGTGCCTGTGGAACAAGCGAAGCCGTGAAAAATGTGGAGGCACAGATCAATGCCCTTGGAGAAATCTCCGCCGAAAGCGAAACTGCCATTCAAGAGGCGGAACAAGCCTGTAACAGCTTGCCCGAGGCAGAAAAAGGAAAGTTTCCAACTATGATACCCTAATTGCCGCCAGGGATCGTCTCACGGAGCTGCAGCTTGTGGGCGGTTGGTACTACAATTCCATCAATTTCTGGGATTTGAGTACCCCTACCGGAGACGAAATTCCCTTGACCCTTAACGCCGATGGAACCTATACGGAGTTTGGCCACAGCGGCACCTGGTCTGTATCCGATGGGAAAGTCGTAACAGCGTGGTCCACGCTGGCAATCCGCGAGGAGGACGGCATAACCTATCTGACCTGGGCTGATGAGGGAACCAGTCTTCCGGAACTGATTTCTGCCCAGGACTATTCCGAGCTGGTGGATGCTGTTTTCCCTAATATCCACCTTTCTCTGGGGATTTCTGGCACACGGTAAGCAGTGTTTGTCATTCTTTATGGCAGCGTTCAGTTTTCCAATGGTATGTACCTGTAAAAGAATTAGGAAAATGATGCCTATTTATCCCTAATGACAAGGATCGTGGGTAGAATGGAGAGTTTTGAATCGTATATCCCCCGGCGAAACCCCGGTGGTATCACGACGATTGCATGAGTTTCAAAACCGTAACATGTATGGTTTGCGATAAGCCATACAGAAAAAATGTGGTTGCACTTTTGGTAAATTTGGTTTGACTGACTGTAAAAACATTACAGACTGATTCTGCCTTTCGAGTAAATTGGACTGGCTTTTTATCAAAATGTAACTCATGCAATTGACGTGCGGTGGTATTTGTTGCCCTTCCCACGGATCTGAAAAAGATCACGCCCGGATTCAAGGAATATCGGAATGTCATAGGAATGCTGTCCTCGGATGTTATTTGTTTGCCAGAAAAACGCCGATACCAAGCATACTTCGACTATGTTTTGGGCACTCCGATCCTGCTGGCGGAGGACTCTGTGTGGAATGCGGTGCTGGAAAGCCAGTCTACTGTGGAAATGCTTGATTATCCGGCTTCGGGATGCCTGGAGATGCTGGACGGTGTACTGATTGTAAAATTGGGAAACGTCCGAAATAAAGTCTCGTCCAAGGGAGAAGAAAAACAATGAATAACCTAAAGCAACGCTTTGCGCACAACAAAAAATGGCTGCTGTTTTCCCTAATGGCTACCTTTGTGTGGGGGCTTGCCGCCCACGGGTATGGCTTTCTGCACAGCAGCTTTACCCATGATTCCCTAACGGAATTCAATGGCGCTCTGTTTGGCAATCACTTCAAGCTGACGTCTGGACGGTTCATCAGTCCGATCTACCGGGCTGTGATGCGTACACCTCTGACGCTGCCCTGGATGATCGGTCTGCTGGCCCTGCTTTGGATCGGGCTCTCGGTTTTTTTGCTGGTCAAGATCTTCCGGATGGACTCCAAGGTATTGGTAGCCCTCACCGCAGGCATTTTGTCTGTAAATCTGACGGTTTCCGCTACCGCCGCCACGTTCCTCCATGATTTTGACTGCGACATGTTCGCGCTGCTGTGCGCCGTACTGGCGGTCTACCTGTGGCGTTCCCACCCCAGAGGGTGGATTTTGGGCACACCCTTTGTTATGGTCTCCCTGGCCATCTATCAAAGCTACATAACAGTCAGCATCAGCCTGGCCATGTTTGTCTGCATTTTGCGGCTTCTGGATGGGGATTCTTTTCAAGATGTATTCAAAGATGGCCTAAAGGCCATCGAAATGCTGCTGCTCGGCGGCGTTCTCTACGGGATCGGGCTGAAAGCCGCCCAGCGGCTGACCCATATTTCCCTGTCCTCTGGAAATTACAACAGCCTGGATAAAGCGCTGGAATTGGACTGGAATACATTTGTATCTCTCTTTCAAGAATCCTACACCAAATTTTACTCCCGCCTTGTAAACGCCATCTCCCCCTTCCCGTCCGTCACCTCCAAAATCTCTACCCTGCTGTTGGTGATCGCCTGCGGAATCTATGCCGTCGGCCTTCTGAACCGGAAGGTCTGCTGGCCGGAAAAGCTGCTTTGCCTGTGTCTGATCCTTCTGCTGCCTCCGGCAATGAACTTGATGCACATTCTGACCATGGGCAATGCCCATGAGCTGATGCTGTACGCTTTCTGGCTGACCTGGCTGTTCGTTCTGCTCCTTGCCTGGCATCTGGTGAAATGGCTGAAAAACGGATCGTTCCGGCTCGCCATCCCTGGGAATTCCCGGCTGGCGGAAATTCCCAAATATGTATGTTCGCTGCTGGTTTTTGTTCTGATTTACAGCAACGTGCAAACCGCCAACGCTGTGTATGTGAAAAAGGATCTGGAAACCAATGCCTACCGGTCGCTGATGACCCGGGTGCTTTACAGAATCGAGGACTACGACGATTACGAACCCGGTTCCACGCCGGTGGCCTTTATTGGCACTTCGGATCAGATCAACGAGGTCATCCCTGGTTTTGAAAATTACCGAGACCCCAACGGGATGTATTTTGCCGATGTCCTGGTTTTTATGGAACTGGATCAATGCCAGGCGTATTTCCGGTATATTCTGAACAATCCCATGGTCTTTGCTGATTACGGCAAATGGCAGGAACTGAAGGCCAGCGAAACCGTTGCCGCCATGTCCTGTTATCCGGACGACAGATGCCTACAAATGGTGGATGGCGTGCTGGTGGTGAAGCTTGGTGATCCTTAAATCTGCACACTTCACAGACCAGCAGCTGCATGGGCTACACAACGAATAGCAAACACACAAAAAGCACCCTGCCAATCCCCGACAGGGTGCTTTTACTTGTCAGAATTAATTTCCCCCGGGAAGTCAGCCTTCCCGGGGATTTCTTTCGCCACGGCGACCGGCAGGGCGCTGAACTGCGCCGGTGCCGAAAAAAACACGGGCATGACAACATTTTTCGCAAACCCTATGCAGCCAGCTAGTGGTTTTCTCTCGCGAACCACGATATAATGAATCCCGTCACCCCACTTGGCACCGAGCAGATGACCGGCGCCAGGGACAGAAATCAAAAAAGGAGGAACAAAAACGTGTATTGTAAAAACTGCGGAATGCAAATTGAGGACGGGTCTGTCTATTGCCCCAGATGCGGGGCGACGCAGAAAGTCGCCGCCCCCAGCTTCACAGCGGATTCTCCAGCACCTGCCACCAACAACACCCTGGCCATTGTGGGCTTTGTTGTGGCGCTGATCTCGCTGCTGATTAACTTCTGGGGCATCGTAGGCATTGCGGCCACCATTTTGTCCGTGCTGGGCTATCTGGGCTGCAAGCAGAAGAACCAAAAGGGCAAGGGCTTAGCCATTGCCGGTATCGTCATTGGCGCCATCTCCGTGGTCTGGGGCGCCATCAGTCTGATGGCGCTGGCCGTCATGTAATGGGAGATACATCCATGATGAAACGACTGACGGCCATCCTCCTGGCGCTGTGTCTGGCTTTGTCCTTCTCCGGCTGCAAAAGCAAGCAGGAGCGGGAGCTGGAACAGGCTCAGCGAGCCGCCCAGGAAGCCCAGGAGGCCGCTGACCGCGCCCGGGAAAACCGCGACCAGCTGGTACGGGACATCGAACGTTATCAACAAGCTCTGGATAAAATCAATGGAAAGTGAGGACTACATTATGCTGCGAAACAAACAAATCTGGAATCTCATGGGTCTGATCCTGGGAGTTCTGCTAATCATCACGGGTATTGTCTTTGCCACCAATCCCCCCGATTCCCACAGCACCGATACGGCGGAATACGCGTCCTTCGGCGCGGATTTCTATACATACCAGTATAAGGCCACCCGGTATGCCGCCTCCAACGCTGCCGCCACCGCCTACAATGTGCGGGAGCTGGGTGAGGCCGAGGCCAAGTACGTTGGTTTCCTGTTCATCGCCGCCGGTGCTCTGACCGTTGTATCCTACGGAAAGAAGTATTTCACCGAGCTGCCCGAAGTCCCCGCCCCGGTGGTGCCGGAAAATATCACCTACGACCCGTCCCTACCGGATCTGCCGGAAACTCCCGCGGAATAACGAGGTGCGCCGGTATGAGTGAACGGTATACCCGGCTGTTTTCTCTGCCGGGGAATCTATACTTGGCGGGTTCTCCCGTGATTCTCGCGGGTGGAGCGCTTCTCAAGGACAATCTGACCGGCCGGGTGCTGGCCCAGCTGAAAATGCGCAGCCTTAGCGACAAAGTCATCCATGCCGTGAAGGTGCGTCTGGACCTGTTCGATACGGCGCTGTGCCCCATCGGGGAGCCGGTGCTGTTCGATTACCTGGATCTCAGCGCTCCGAGAGACGGGGAGTTCGGTCAGAAAACTCCCATTTTCCTGCCGGAAACCAAGGCCCGCTCCTACACCGCCGCCATCACGGAGGTGATCTTTGCCGACAAAACCGTTTGGAAAGCAGACGCCTGGGTATGGGAACCCCTGCCCAGGCAGTGCACCCTGGAGAAGGTTTTCCTGGATTCGGAGCTGGTCAAGCAGTACAAAATCGCCGTGGGCAGCAATTTCTCCTATTACCCCATGGCGGAAAAGGATCTCTGGTTCTGCGCCTGTGGCGGCGTAAACCGGCAAGAGGAACCCTGCCACATCTGCAACCGGACGCTGCCCGAATTGCAGGCCATTGACCGGGAGCAGCTTACCCGGGATAAGGATGAACGGCTGGCGGAGGAAGCCCGGCAGGCGGCAGAGGAAAAGGCCGCGGCGGATGCCAAAAAGCAGAAAATTGCTAAGATGCTGAAAATCGCCATACCGATTGTATGCACCGTGATTGCGGCTGTGGTGCTGACGAAAAGCGTTATTCTACCCACAGTGCGATATAACAAGGCAGTTTCCATGATGGAAAGCGGACAGTATGAAGAAGCCATTGCGGCCTTTGAAGCAATGGACGGCTATAAGGATAGTACTGAGCAGATTGCAAATTGTAATAATGCCATAGCAGCAATTGAACAAGCGAGAATCGAAGAAAGAAAAGCTGCTGCCTATGCGGAAGCTGAAGCACTGGCAGATAATGGCGAGACAGCAAAGGCAGCAATTGCTTTCTGGAATTTGGGCGAATATAAAGATGCAAAGGAGCGTAGTTTAGAACTTTGGAAGACGCTTCCTTACCCTTATGAAACAATCGGTGCAGGCAGATATCATACAGTTGCATTGCTCAATGATGGTACAGTAAAAGCATGCGGACATACAGAATATGGGCAATGTAATACGGGAAGCTGGAGAAATATAATTGCAATCAGTGCAGGAAACACCCACACTGTGGGTTTGAAGCCAGATGGTACTGTTATCGGTGTAGGTGCTGATTATGAGGGCTGTTTACAGATAAATAATTGGACAGACATTGTTGTTGTCAGTGCTGGTGGTGGTCACACAGTGGGTATCAAGGTTGATGGGTCTGTGGTTGCTACTGGTGCCAATGAAAATGGTCAGTGTGATGTATCAGGATGGAAAGATATTGTAGCTATCAGCGCGGGAGACAGTCACACAGTTGGTTTGAAAGCAGACGGCACTGTCGTGGCAGTTGGCAGCAATAAATATGGTCAGTGTAATGTGTCTGGATGGACAGACATTATCGCAATTAGCGCCGGAAATCATCAAACTATAGCGGTGAAATCAGATGGAACTGTAGTTGTTGCTGGAGAAAAAATGATTCAATACAATAATCAGATCGCGATATCAGATTGGCGTGATGTTGTTAAAGTCAGCGCAGGATGGAATTACGCAGTCGGCTTAAAATCTGATGGTACAGTGATTACTATCGGCTTCGGCGCGTGGAGTAATACCAACGCACCAGAGTTGGCGGATATTGTTGCTGTTAGCGCAAAAGAGCATCATACCATAGGGCTGAAATCCGACGGTACGATGGTGCCTGTTGGAAATAATAAGTTTGGCCAGTGTGATGTCAGCGATTGGACGGATATCAAACTTCCCAACTAAACAAACAGGGCGTGGGATTTCTCCCACGCCCATTTTTTGTATTGTCCGCTTACTCTTCCCAGTTGTGCCACACGTTCTGCACATCGTCGTCCTCTTCCATGATGTCCAGCAGCTTTTCCATGAGGGAAATCTGCTCCTCGGATTCCAGCTTCTGATAGTTCTGGGGAACCATCTCGATCTGGGCGGAGACGAAGGTGTAGCCCTTGGCGGTCATGGCGTCGGCCACGGCGTTGAAATCATCGGGATCGGTATAGATGGTGAAGCAGTCGTCCTCGGTTTCAAAATCATCCGCGCCGCAGTCCATGGCATCCATCATCACCGCGTCCTCCTCCAGCTCCTCCTCGGAGTTGTCGATGACCAGCACGCCCTTCTTGTCAAACGACCAGCTGACGCAGCCGGTGGCGCCCAGGTTGCCGCCGAATTTGTCGAAGTGGTGGCGCATGGAACCGGCGGTACGGTTGCGGTTGTCGGTCATGGTCTCCACAATCACCGCCACGCCGCCGGGGCCGTAGCCTTCATAGGTGATGGACTCGTAATTATCGCCGCCGGCGCCCGCCGCCTTCTCCAGGCAGCGCTTGATGTTGTCGTTGGGCATGTTGGCAGCCTTGGCCTTGGTGATGACGGTGGCCAGACGGGAGTTATAGGCGGGATCAGCGCTGCCGCCCTCCTTCACTGCCACGATCAGCTCCTTGGCGATCTTGGTGAACGCGGCGGCACGCTTGGCGTCCTGCGCACCCTTGGTCTTTTGGATGTTATGCCATTTGGAATGTCCGGACATGTATCTCTACCCCTTTTGGTCAGAATTTTAAAATAGCTTATCTATTTTAACAGAAGACACGAGAAAAATCAACCATTTATCCGAAGAATTTCATGCAATCCCGGTGTTTTTCCGAAACACGGACGGCAATCTCCGGAAATCGCGTCCCGATTTTTTCTGCCAGATACCCCACCACCGGGTTTTCCGTGTAAAAGTGCCCCGCGTCGATCAAGTTCAGCCCCAGATCCTTGGCATCCCAGAATTGGTTATACTTCACGTCCGCCGTGACGAAGGTGTCGCACCCCGCCTGCACCGCGTCCATCAGCTCAGAGCCACAGGCACCGCCGCCCACCGCCACCAGATGAACCGGCCGGCCTCCGTCCACATAGCGCAGTCCCTCACAGCCCAGCCGCGCCTTAACCAGAGAAAGAAACGCCGTCAGCGGCTGGGGCGTTACCGCCCCAGCCCGAAGCAGACCCCATTCCCGGCCCTGTTCATCCAATCCCATGGGCGACAAAACCCGAACCTCCGACAGCCCCAGCCGGGCCGCCAGCACATCGTTCACTCCACCGGGAGCGCAGTCCAGATTGGTGTGGGCGTTGATGGCACTGATTCCTGCGGCGCAGAGCAGCTGCACCGACCGCCCCAAGGCGGTATCCTCGGTCACCGCCTTCAGCGGCTGGAAAATCAAGGGATGGTGGGTCACGATCAGTTCCGCATCCCAGTCCGCCGCCTCCCGGCAGACAGGCCCAAAGGGATCCAGGGCAACCAGCACCTTCGTCACCGGGCGGTTCCTGCCGCCGCACAAAAGGCCCACGTTATCCCAGTCCATTTTCATGGATTGGGGCGCCAGCGTTTCCAGAAAATCCAAAATGTCACCCACGGTGGTCATTGGTCATACTCCTTTCCATACCATTCCTCCAACTCCGCCAGCGCTGCCTGGTTCTCCCCATCCGGGCGGTGGGCCACGGCGATACGCAGCCCCTCCCGTACCCAGTGGTAATAGCTTTCCGCCTCGGGGGAGGGACAGATCGTTGGCGGATAATAGGTCTGCCCCAAGGTGAGGCTGGGCGCCTCCGGCTGCCAGAGAACCTCCATCACGGTATAGAGGAAACGTCTATCCCGCAGCACCCGCTCCTGGCGCAGATACCAGCCGTTGTCGCTTAAATAGCGCCGCAGAGACGGCGTCTTGCTCTGGCACTGCAAAATTAGGCGGTAGCGGCTGCTTCGCAGCCAGGACGCGGCGGATAAAATGGAAATCATGGTGTCCGCGCCCATACCGGCGCAAACCAGGGTGTCAAAATCCCGGGGAATGCTCCGCACGCCGTCGGACAGGCAGAAGGTCATACGCTCCTTCACGCCGAATTTCGCGGCGTTATTCCGGGCGCTTTGCAGGGGGCCGCGGTTGATGTCCGCCTCGATAACGGAACGGGCCACGCCGCTTTGCAGCAGATGAATGCCCAGATATCCGTGGTCGCAGCCCACATCCGCCACCCGGTCTCCCGGGGCGACAAGGGCACAGCAAGCCAAAAGCCGGTCAGAAAGGGGCAGCTTCATGGGAATTCCTCCAAAATAATCGGGTCATGTTGTGATTCCGGGCCAAATTGGGCCGGCTGCCAGGCAAAAAAGCCGCCATCCCGGCGAAATCCGGGATGGCGTTGCCGGTTGTTTTTTAGGCCTGCTTTTCGGCCTCAGCGGCCTCGTAGGCCTCCAGGAAATGATTCAGCTGGGCCAGGAAGGAGTCACACTCCACACCGTGAACCATGCAGGCCTCCTCCACAGTCTCCCCCCGGGAAGAGGGGCAGCCCAGGCAGTGCATGCCAATGGCAAAGAACAGGGGCGCAGCTTGAGGCGCGATGTCCAGAATGTCCCCGATAATGGTTTCCTTTTCAATTTTAACAGCCATGATGATGACCTCCTATTTGTTTCTTTTGTTATTATAACCGCACAGTTTCAAAAAAACAAGAGGGTAAATTCGCAAAACCCGGAAATTCCCCGGGCATCCTCCAGCGGCAGGGTTTTTCTGTTGCAATGCCTTGATTTTTATGCTAGAATAAAAGCAATTATCTGCTGGAGGGAAACCATGGACGACGAGAAGCTGAAATATCAAATCGGTGCGAACATCGCCGCCTACCGCAAGCGCTCTGGGCTGACCCAAGCAGGTCTTGCGGAAAGGCTGAATTACTCCGACAAGGCCGTATCCAAATGGGAGCGGGGCGAGTCGGTTCCGGATGTGCTGACTTTGATGGTACTGGCGGAACAGTTCGGCGTCACCGTCAACGATCTATTGGTAGATCCCAACGCCCTGCCGGGCAATCCCGGCACCCTGGAAAAAGCCATGACCCAGGTTTCGGAAAAGGCCCTAAAGCGCAAGGCCAACAAAAACGTGATTCAAGCCCTGTCCTCAACTCTGGTCTGGTTTGTTGCGCTGCTGTCCTTCGTGGTACTGTCCTCCTTCTCCATCCTGGAGCGGTACAGCCTGCTCCCCTTCATCTATGCCATCCCCGCCAACGCCATTGTGCTGCTGAGTCTGCGGTCCGCCTGGCATGACTTCCGGTGGAATCAAGCGCTGATTTCCGCCATCGTCTGGGGCAGCCTGCTGAGCATTTACATGACGCTGCAGGTGGTGTTCCAGTATCATTTCTGGAAGCTGTTCCTGCTGGGCATCCCGGGACAGCTTGCCATTTTCCTGTGGTTCCGGATGTTCTACCAGCAAAAGGAGGACACCCAAAATGGATAAGCGTCAGCTCCGTCAGACCATCCGTCAGCAAAAGCGTGCCATGTCCGAGGAGGACATCTGCCTGCGCAGCCAGAAGCTGGGGCAGCTGTTCGCCACCTCCCAAGCCTACCAAAATGCCCGCACGATTTACGGGTATCTTCCCTACAATCAGGAGGTGCGCACCGTGCCCATGCTGGAGCGGGCGCTGCGGGATGGCAAGCGGGTAGCCGTGCCCAAGGTCTACGGCGAGGAAATGAAATTTATCTATCTGGACGATCTGACCCAGGTGGCCAAGGGCTACGCGGGGATTCCGGAGCCCATCGCCGACGGCCCCGTTGCCGATGACAAAACCGCCCTGGTGTTGATGCCCGGGCTTGCCTTTGATCCCCAGGGGCACCGGATCGGTTACGGCGGCGGTTTTTACGACAAATTTCTGTCGTCTGAGCCGGATCACCCCACCTTGGCGCTGTGCTACGATTTCCAGGTATTTCCCGTTCTGGAAACCGAGGCACATGATATCCCTGTGGACATCGTCCTGTGGGCATAGAACGTTTTCTGCTTTGTGCTTATCGGCGGCTTTCGTCAGAAGCATGGTTCTTTATCTGACGAAGCAACACCCCTGTAGGGCGGTTTGCCCAAGGCTCCCTGGAGCTGTCAGCAAAGCTGACTGAGGGGTGCACCCCTCCGACCCGGCTTACGCCGGGCCACCTCCCCTAATAGGGGAGGCTATGCACATTCTTTTTTCAAAGGAGAGACATAGCATGGAATTTCTTGCGGTTTTGTTGATTGCCGCCGCTGTTTTCGGTATCTGCTTTCTGGTTGACCGAGGCTTTGCCAAGGTCTTCCGCAGCAAAGCCCAGCACCGTTCCGGACTGGCTGTCCGGGTCAGCAAGCGCTACGGCATTTTTGGCGTGGTGCTGACGGTACTCGGCATTCTGGCCGTGTGCGTGGGTGTTACCGACGGGGCAGTTCTGTTGGTTGGCGGTATCATCGTGCTGCTGATGGGACTGGCTCTGGCGGTCTACTACCTGAGCTTCGGTGTTTTCTACGATGGGGAGAGTTTCCTGCTGTCCCGCTTCGGCAAAAAGGACGCCACCTATTTCTATCGGGACATTCTGGGGCAGAAGCTGTATCAGGTTCAAGGCGGCGGCATCATCGTGGAGCTGCACATGGTAAACGGCAGCGTGGTAAGTCTGCAATCGACCATGGATGGCGTCTATCCCTTCCTGGACACCGCCTTCGCTGGATGGTGTATGCAGACCGGACGGGATCCCCAAAGCTGCGACTTTCATGATCCCAGCCAAAGCCTGTGGTTCCCCACTGTGGAGGATACTTGATGGCACACATTCCCAACGGCACCACCGCCCAATTGGAACTGGTCACCTTCCGACAGGCTCTGGCCGCGGCCAACACCCCGTCTGCGGACTATGACATTCAAAAGTGGCTCTACGCTCCGAATTTCTATTCGGAATACCGGTATATCCTTGGCACCCGGGGGAAAAATCCTCTGATCTGCATTGGGATCAATCCCTCCACCGCCCAGCCGGATGCTCTGGACAACACCCTCAAATCCGTGGAGCGCATCGCGCTGGGTAACGGCTTTGACAGCTTTCTCATGTTCAACGTCTACGCCCAGCGGGCAACCTCCCCCAACGATATGGAGCGGGAATGCAATCCTCTGCTCCACAAGGAAAACCTGGAGGCCTTCCGGTATGTGCTGTCCATTTCGGAGCATCCCGCCGTCTGGGCCGCCTGGGGCGCCATCATTGAAAAGCGGAAGTACCTGCCCCAGTGCGTCCGGGACATGCTGCTGGCCGGGGAAGAATTCGGCGCCCAATGGTACTGCGCCGGGGCGGTCACCAAAAAGGGGCATCCCCACCATCCGCTGTATCTGCGCAAGGACGAACTCCTCAAGCCCTTTGACATGAAGGCATACCTGGATAAGCTATCCGAATAATGGGCGGGACAATTCCCCGCCCAATTTTGCATGATGGAGGTTATTCTATGAAACTGTTGATCGCGTCGGACATTCACGGCTCCGCCTACTGGTGTGGAAGGCTGATGGAACTGGTGGAATCGGAGCAGCCGGATCGGCTGCTTCTGCTGGGAGACCTGCTCTATCACGGCCCCCGGAACGACCTGCCCAAGGACTACGCGCCCAAGCAGGTGATTCCCATGCTGAGTCGCTATAAGGAGAAGATCATCGCCGTCCGGGGCAACTGCGAGGCGGAGGTGGATCAGATGGTACTCCCCTTCCCCTGTATGGCAGAGTCCTCCCAGCTGCTGGTAGACGGACTGTCCCTCTATCTGACCCATGGCCACCACCACAATCCGGACAACCTGCCGCCGCTGCCGGAGGGCACCGTGTTTCTCTCCGGCCATACCCATGTGAAGATCGATGAAGTGCATAATGGCATCCGCTGCCTAAATCCCGGCAGCGTATCCATTCCCAAGGATGGCAGCCACAGTTGTCTGTTTTTGGAGAACGGAAAATTTTCTTTCCGAATTTTGGAGGAATGAGCGTGTTTTCGACAGAATGCGACACTTGTTGGTATTATGATTATGATGAGGAATACGAGGAGTACTACTGCATGATGGATCTGGATGAGGACGAGGTCTATCGCATTCAAACCTCCCGCAGTCAGCACTGCCCCTTCTACCGGCAGGGCGACGATTACACCCTCGCAAGGAGACAATAACCATGAAACGCATGCTCCCGCTGCTTCTGGCCTGCTTACTGCTGCTGGGCTGTGGGCAAGGAATGCCGGCAGAGGAAACGGATAACGTCCTTCCCTCCGCCAGCGCCCCGGCCACTGACAGCTTTCCCCCCGTTACGGAAATCCAGGAGGAGTCCCAAGGCCTTCAGACCTACCTGCTCCCCCTGGCCAACGCCTACAGCCTTAAGGCCTGGGGCAGCCGTCTTCTGCTTCTGTCCGGAGACAGCACCACCACGCTGACCTTGCTCCAGACCCGGGATCTGGCCATTACCGCCAGTCTCACGCTGGATTTTTATCTGGATGCCCATGATCCTGGACTTCAGCTTGGCCTGGAACATCTGTCCTACTATGACCCGGCAGCGGGGCAAACCGTGGTTCTGGATGAAACACTGAAAGAAATCAGCCACATCCGCGCCCCGGAGGGGCTGGTTGGTTCTCCCCTTCTTTCCAGCGATCGGAACACCCTGTACTACTGCACCGCCACCGCCATTCGTTCCTGGAATCTGGAAACCGGTATCCGCCGAATGGTCAAGGCGTTGTCCTACGAATATCAAGCTCTCACCGGGCTGCATCAAAATGATTCCGTGGTACAGTGTACCATTCAAAACGGCGGCCAAATCCAGTCCCTCTTTGTTGACGTGGACAACGGGCGCCTGCAAAAGCAGGTGGATGGGCAGGTATCGCTAACCACCCAGGACGGTTCGTTTTACGCCAGTTTCCCCACCGGCGGCGTACAGTCGATGGTTTTCGCTGAAAGCGCCGGGACGGCCCAGCTGCTTCTGAGCGAGGATCCCGGCGCGCAGGGGCAGTTTCTTCCCCAACTTCGGGGGGCGGTCTTCGTCTCCACTCTGCCCGAGGCGGAAACCACCCTTACTTACTGCGATCTCACCTCCGGCGCCCGGTATGAACCAGCTATCCTGGGGGCGGCCCGGGTTCCCCTGGCAATCACCGGTCTGGAGGGCAGTGTCTATCTTCTAAGCTACCGGCCCGACTACGGCCGCAGCGCTGTAACACGCTGGGAGGTTTCCGCTCTGACCGCCAATGGAACCGCCCGCATCAGCCCCTACTCCACCGAACCAGACACCGCCGCGCTGGCCCAGTGCCAGCAAACCGCCCGGAAAATCGAGGATAAATACGGCCTTCAAGTACTGGTCTGGAAAGACGCCACCGCGGTGCAGCCCTGGGATTACGACCTGGAGCCGGAATACCAGGTGGGTGTGATTCAGCGGGAGCTGGAACTTCTGGATGCCCGGCTTTCCCAATATCCACAAGATATTCTCACCGCCACTGCCTCCCACTTCACCTCCTTGAACCTCTGTCTGGTGCGGCAGCTCACCGGAACCGCCGAATCCGGCAGTCTGGAACGAGTCAACGGCCTGCAATTTTTCGACGATGGCAGTGCCTATGTGGTTCTGGCCGTTGGCCGGTACTCGGATCATGAGCTGTATCATGAGCTGTTCCACGTGATGGAGACCCACATTCTCAGCCAAAGCGCCGCCTTTGACCGTTGGGAGGAGCAGAACCCCTCCGGCTTTTCCTATGATTACAGCTACCGAACCAATGCCCAGCGGGACTCCGGCGTGTATCTGTCCAAAGGAAACCGGGCATTCATCGACACCTACTCCATGAGCTACCCCAGCGAGGATCGTGCCAGAATCATGGAGTACGCCATGCTCCCCGGAAATGCCTCCCTGTTTCAAGAACCGATCCTGCAAGCCAAGCTTGCCACGCTCTGCAAGGGCATCCGGGATGCCTACGGTCTGAAAAAATCCACCGAAACCTACCATTGGGAACAATATCTCAAATAATCCTAACCTTCAGAAAATCAGCGCCCCGCCAAATTGGCGGGGCGCTTACATGGTATGTAGCGTTAATCTTCCGGAAACAGCTTATCATAGCAGTATTTGATGATGGCCTTGCGGGTGATGATGCCGATGAACGCGCCGTAATCGTCCACCACGGGAACAAAATTCTGCATGGAGGCCCGCTCCACCAGATCGTGCATGGAGGCGGTGACCCGGACGGGCAGGTTATCCTTGCGCCGGGAAATCTCCATAATCCGCCGGGCCTCCGCCTGGCGCATGTCCATGTAGCACATGTTCTTCATGGCCCACAGCAAATCTCCCTCGGTCAGCGTCCCCCGGTATTCTCCCCGGCGGTTCAGAATGGGAATGGCCGCGTAACCTGCCGACTCCATTTTCTCCAGGGCTTGCCGGATGGTATAGTCATCGTAAAGATAGGCGCACATTGCTTTCGGTGTCAGAAAAAATAAGATACTGTTCATAGGGTTCTCCTTTTCGGTCGGAGTTGGGTTTCCCCTCCGTCAGTATTAGTATAGCACACCTCGGGCCGAAAAGTATGAAATTTTATTGTCATTTTCTCCGTCAGCAGCCAAAGATACGCTCCCTATTTTGTGCAATATGCGCATTACTCTCCAAAAGTGAACTCCGTACAGTCAAAGGTGGCGAAATAGTCCCTGGGGGTCTCCGCCCGGCGGATCAGCTGGAAGCTGCCGTCGGCTTTCAGCAGTACCTCCGCCGAGCGCAGCTTGCCGTTGTAGTTATAGCCCATGGAATAGCCGTGGGCGCCGGTGTCATGGATGGCCACAATGTCCCCGATTTCAATCTCGGGCAGGCTGCGCTCAATGGCAAATTTGTCGTTGTTTTCGCACAGGCCGCCGGTGACATCATAGACGTGATCCAGAATTGCGTCCTCCTTGCCCAGCACCGTAATGTGATGATACGCGCCATACATGGCCGGACGCATCAGATCAGCGGCGCAGGCATCCAGGCCCACGTACTCCCGGTAGATGTGCTTCTGATGGAGCACCGTGGAAATCAGATGTCCGTAAGGGGCCAGCATAAACCGGCCCAGCTCCGTGAAGATGGCAATATCGTCCATTCCCTGGGGCGTCAGAATCTGCTCGTAACGGGCGCGCACCCCCTCGCCAATGATGGCAATGTTATTGGCAGGCTGCTCCGGGCGGTAATCAACACCGATGCCGCCGGAGAGGTTGATGAAGGCAATGTGGGCGCCGGTGGCGTTGCGCAGCCGCACCGCCAGCCGGAACAGCTGGCTTGCCAGCTCCGGATAATACTCGTTGGTGGTGGTATTGGAGGCCAGGAAGGCATGGATGCCGAAATGCTTGGTACCCAGCTTTTGCAGCCGGTTAATGGCCCCCGCCATCTGATCTTCGGTCATGCCGTACTTGGCATCCCGGGGCATATCCATAATGGTATTGCCCAGGGAGAAGGAGCCGCCGGGATTATAGCGCAGGCAGACCGTCTCGGGCACCTTCCCATTGGTGATTCGATCCAGGAACTCCACATAGGTGGAGTCATCCAGGTTGATATAGGCCCCCATCTCATAGGCCTTGCGCATATCCTTCTCCGGTGTCACATTGGAGGAGAACATCACATTATGTCCGGTAATGCCCACTGCCTCCGCCAGCAGCAGCTCGGTATAGCTGGCGCAGTCACAGCCGCAGCCCTCCTCCTGCAAAATACGCAAAATATATGGGTTTGGGGTGGCTTTCACGGCGAAATATTCCCGGAAACCCTTGTTCCAGGCAAAAGCCGCCTTCAGCGCCCGGGCATTGGCCCGGATCCCGGCCTCATCATAAATGTGGAAGGGGGTGGGAATCTGAGCCTTGATCTCCTGGGCCTTCTCCAGAGTCAGAAAAGGGGTCTTTTTCATGGTATTCTATCCTCTCTTAGGTAATATAATGTAACGCAATGGGGGCAATAAAAGAAACCCCTGTGCCGCCGGCACAGGGGGAACGCACTGGTTTCCTCCCGGCAGCACTCCATCCGTTTGGATGACAGTTCCGCGCATATTCTGCGCGGCCCCAGGATCCGCCCGCTTGGCATCAAGCAAACCCTTCGGCGCAGGCACCTTTCCCGTCCCCGGCAATTGCCAAACCGGAGGGGTACTGATCGCGTGCGCAACCTCAGCCGTAGTGGTATTCATTGTAAGCCATGCGCCGGTCTTTGTCAACCCTGTTTCCCACTCTCCCAGGGGTAGAATGCCCTTTTCTCCGGTTGGGAGAGGCCGGATGGCATTCGTGGGTGTATTTTTGTGGAAAATGTGCTATGATATTCCCAGACCAAAAGCAAAGGAGATTCCCATGAAGCGAACCAAATTATCCGACCGTCAGCTCCCCGACTACACCAAGGGTGAGGAGCGCATGAACATGATCACCCACATTCTGGGAGGCGTTTTGGGCATCGTGGCTCTGACCCTGTGCGTCATCCGTGCGGCTCTCCACGGCAATGTGTACGGCGTGGTCACCTCCGCTATTTATGGCACCACCATGATCGTCACCTTTACCATTTCCAGCGTCTACCACGGTCTTCGGCCCAACCTGGGCAAGAAAGTGATGCAGGTCATCGACCACTGCACCATCTACTTTCTGATCGCAGGCACCTACACCGTCATTGTGCTGTCCGCCCTTCGTCCGGTGTATCCCGTGCTGGCCTGGAGCATGTTCGGCTTTGAGTGGGCCATGGCCGCCCTGGCCACTGCACTGACCGCTATTGATCTGAAAAAGTACACCGTCTTTTCCATGATCTGCTACATCGGCATGGGCTGGGCCATTCTTCCCTTCGCGCGGCAGGCCTTGGAGGTGCTTTCCTTCCCGGGATTCCTGCTGCTGCTCCTGGGCGGCATCGCCTACACCATCGGCTCCATTCTCTACGGCCTGGGAAAAAAGCGCAAGTGGATGCACTCCGTGTTCCACCTGTTCGTCAACCTGGGCGCGCTGCTCCAATTTTTCGCGGTACTATTTTACGCGGTTTAACCACAAATCCACTCCCTGTAGCTGCAGGGGGCTCGCACCCACGCCTTCTGCTTAAGGAAGAC
>CAYYGF010000025.1:0-17518 GCA_964471315.1 uncultured Oscillospiraceae bacterium
GGCTGCCACCTTCCCCAAAGGGGAAGGCTTTGGCTAGTGCGTTAAACTACAATTTTCAGCAGTAACGATACTGAGCGTGGTGTTCCGCGCAGCGAATCAAAAATATCTATGATTGCCAGTGGCAATCATACCATAATTTTTACCCAGGAGTGTAACGAATATTGCCAAACTTGCGCACGAATTGTCTGCAGCGACTCGCCGCAATTTATCTTTTTGGCATCGCACATATTTTCCATCCCCAGGGAAATACTACCCTTGAAAAGGCGGTGTTTGCTATGGAGGAATTTTTTTGTAAGACCAGGTTGATCTGCGGCAGTGGGTCGGTTTCCGCGTTGGGGGGCCTGGGGGGAAAGCGGTTGTTTTTGGTAACGGATCCGTTCTTTGCGAAAAACGGCATGGCCCACCGGGTGGCGGAGGCGGCAAAATGCAGCCAAGTGGAGATTTTTGACAAGGTGCAGCCGGATCCCACCGTGGAGCTGGCGGCGGAGGGAACGGCCCGGCTGCGGGATTTTCAGCCGGATCTGCTGGTGGCGCTGGGCGGGGGCAGCGCCATGGACTGTGCCAAGGCCATGGCCTATTTCGCCAAGGGAAGCTATACCCTGGCGGCCATCCCCACCACCTCCGGCTCCGGCTCGGAGGTGACGGATTTCGCGATTCTAACCCACAACCGCGTCAAGCACCCGTTGGTGGATCAACGGCTGCGGCCGGACGTGGCGATTCTGGACAGCGATTTTCTCCAGGAGCTGCCAAAGGGCTTGATTGCGGAAACCGGCTTCGATGTGCTGACCCACAGCCTGGAGGCCTATGTGGCAAGGGATGCGGGAGCGGTGACGGATTTGCTGGCACGGGAGGCTTTCAGCAGCGCTTTCGCGGCGCTGCCAGCCTCCTACGCGGGCAATACCGCCGTCCGTCTGAAGGTGCATTTGGCGGCGAGCCTGGCAGGGATGGCCTTTACCCAGGCGGGACTGGGACTTTGCCACGCCATGGCCCACAGCCTGGGCGGTATGTTCCATGTGCCCCATGGGCGGCTGAACGCCATATTGCTGCCGTCGGTCATCGGCTGTAACGCCCATGCGGCGGGAAAGAAATACGCCGAGCTGGCCCGGGCCGCCGGGATGGGAGGCAGCGCCGACACCATCGCCCTGCGGAATTTGAAAAACGGCCTAATCCGGCTGCGGCGGGAGCTGAATCTGCCGGAGACGCTTTCCCAGGCAGGTGTGGATCCCAGGTCGGTCTGGCGCAATGCCGGGGAAATTGTGGCGGCGACTCTGGCGGATCCCTGCTGCAAAAGCAATCCTATGGAGGCGGAGGACTTTCTGGTGCGCCGGATTCTGGAAGAGGTGACCGGGCGTGTCTGAGGTGCTGCGCAGCGTGGGTTTGGACGTGGGTACAACCTCCACCCAGATGGTGCTGTCCGAGCTGACGGTGGAAAACCGGGCCTCCAGCTTCGCGGTGCCGGAGCTGGAGATCAGCCAGCGGCGGGTTTTGTATCAAAGCCCCATCTATTTTACCCCGCTGCTGGACGAGAGCCGGATGGATGGCCAAGGCCTGCGCCGGATTGTGGAGGCGGAGTATCATAAGGCGGGAATTACCCGGGAAACCGTGGACACGGGCGCCATCATCATCACCGGGGAAACCAGCCGGAAGGAGAACGCCCGGGCTGTGCTGGAGGCTCTGGCGGATCTGGCGGGGGACTTTGTTGTCGCCACGGCGGGGCCCGACCTGGAAAGCGTGCTGGCGGCCAAGGGCGCCGGAGCGGTGGCGTATTCCCGGCAGACAGGGGATACCGTGCTGCACATGGACATCGGCGGCGGAACCAGCAATCTGGCGCTGATCCAGGAAGGAAGGATTCTGCAAACCGGCTGCCTCAACGTGGGCGGGCGGCTGGTGAAGCTGGACGAGGAGGGCAGGATCACCTATGTTTCTCCTGCTGTGATGGATATTTTTCCACTTAAGGTGGGAGACTATGCCCACCAGGAGCAGCTGAGAGAATTGGCGCAGTGCCTAACCCGTGGGCTGGAAATGGCAGCGGGACTGCGGGAGCCGGAAGCGCTTCTGAACCGCCTGTGGACGGCAGAGGCCGGGCCGGTGTGGCGGATTCCGGAGCCGGGAGGGGTGCTGTCCTTCTCCGGCGGGGTGGCGGACTGCATCCGAACAGCACGGCCCCCGCTGGAATTCGGGGATATCGGCCCGGTGCTGGGACAGGCTATCCGAAACAGCCGGCTGTGCCAGGGGCCGTATGTGCTGGGCAGGGAAACCATCCGGGCAACCGTCATCGGGGCGGGCTGCCACAGCACCCAGCTGTCTGGCAGTACGGTGTTCTATCAGAATATCCGATTCCCGCTGAAGAACGTTCCGGTGGTCACGGCGGAGGATTGGGCGGGGCAGGAGGAGCCGGTGATCCTGGCCATGCCGGGGCTGACCGCTCCCAGCTACCGGGAGACTGCGGCGCTGGCGGAGCGGCTCATCGCTGGGCATCGGGGGCCGGTGCTGCTGTGCCTGGAGCAGGACATGGCCAAGGCGCTGGGGCAGGCGTTGGCGGTTCGCCTTCCCCGGGAGGCGGAGATCCTGTGCCTGGACCGGGTGAAGGCCGGGCAGGGCAGCTATCTGGACATCGGCGCGCCGGTGGGCGGCGCTCTGCCGGTGGTGGTTAAGACGCTGGTTTTGGGGCAGCAGGCGGCGGGGTTCTCTTGAGAAACCTCCCGTCGACGGCTTTCTTGACTGGAAGAATCAATTGGAAGTGCAATGCAGAAAGGATGTACACGATGGATACGAATTCTTTGGGTATGATCGAAACAAAAGGGCTGATCGGGGCCATTGAGGCGGCGGATGCCATGGTCAAGTCTGCCAATGTGCAGCTGGTGGGTAAGGAGCAGGTTGGCGGCGGCCTGGTGACCGTCATGGTGCGCGGAGACGTGGGCGCGGTGAAGGCGGCTACGGACGCGGGTGCGGCGGCTGCGGAAAAGGTGGGGGAGTTGATTTCCGTCCACGTGATTGCCCGGCCCCACATGGAGGTAGACGCCATTTTGCCCAAGGGCCGGACGAATCAGACGCCGCCTGCGGGAAAGTAAATGCTGTACGACGAAAACGCGGTTCGGGCCAACCTTCGCAGCCGAGACGGAAAGCGGGTTTATTATCTGGGCAAGGGCGACCAGCTGACCAGCGGCGCCAGAGACTTCCTGCGCCGGGAGCGGATTGAGATCCTCCCGGCGGAGCAGGCCCGTCCGGAGCGCTACCAGACGCTGGGCGGCGGCTGGCTGGAGGAAAAGCCGGAGCACATGACCCATTTGCACGGCAGCGTTCTGGTGCCCAAAAATCACCCCCGGATTCAATTCCGGGGGAAACTGGACACCCTGGAGGCGGAGTTGCTGTTATGTCAGACGGCAGATGCGGCGCTGACCGCTCCGGTGGGGGAGATTCTGAACCTGGCCCGGCAAATCGTCCGGTGCGAGGTTCTGGAGGAGCCGCTGCGCTGGGACAAGCTCTGCGGACTGACAGAAGCGGAACAGCGCAAACGCAGCCATTTCCCCCAGGATTACTACGGCCAGCCCCATTTCATGCCCTCGGCGGAGGATGGGCCGGTGATGGCACGGCTGAACCGGGCCAGATGCGCCGCCCGGGAGGCGGAGTTGGCGGCTGTGACCGCGTTCTCTGACCGGGATGGAACAGTCAACCGATTGGATATTCTGACAGCGCTGAATCGGATGAGCAGTATGCTGTACCTGCTGATGATTCAGCGAAAAGCCGCCAAAGCCCGGGAGAAAACAGGACTGCCCGGACAGGGCATGCAATAAAAAGGATGGATCCTATGAAACTAAAAACCACATTGCTGGGAAAAACCTATCTTTTCCAGAGCGTCAAAGAAGTTCTGGCCAAGGCAAACGAGGAAAAGACCGGAGACAAGCTGGCAGGGCTGGCGGCGGAAAGCGCCCAGGAGCGGGTGGCGGCCAAAGTGGTGCTCTCCGCGCTGACGCTGGGGGAGCTGCGGGAAAACCCGGCGGTTCCCTATGAGGAGGACGAAGTCACCCGGATTATTCAAGATGACGTCAACGAGCCGGTCTACCGGAAAATCCGGGGCTGGACGGTGTCCGAGCTGCGGGAGTGGCTGCTCTCGGAAACGACCACCGGCGATGATATCCATAAGCTCAGCCGGGGTCTGACATCGGAGATGGTGGCGGCGGTTTGCAAGCTGATGAGCAATCTGGATCTGATCTACGCCGCCAACAAAATCACCGTCACCGCCCACTGCAATACCACCATCGGACTGCCGGGCACACTGAGCTGCCGTCTCCAGCCCAACCACACCACCGACGATCCCGAGGGAATCACCGCCTCCACCCTGGAGGGGCTGAGCTTTGGCGCGGGAGACGCGGTGATCGGCTTAAATCCGGTGACAGACAGCCCGGAACAGGTGGGCAAGGTGCTGCGCCGGTTCCAGGAAATCAAGGAGCACTGGCAGATCCCCACCCAGATCTGCGTTCTGGCCCATGTGACCGCGCAGATGAAGGCTGTCCGGGACGGCGCGCCCTGTGACCTCATTTTCCAGTCCATCGCCGGAAGTCAGAAGGGAAACGAGGCCTTCGGCTTCAGCGCGGCGACGCTAGAGGAGGCGCGGCAGCTGCTGCTGAAGGACGGCACAGCGGAAGGCCCCAACGTCATGTATTTCGAGACAGGGCAGGGCTCCGAGCTAAGCTCCAATGCCCACCACGGCACGGATCAGGTGACCATGGAGGCAAGATGCTATGGCTTTGCCAAGCGGTTCCAGCCCTTCCTGGTCAACACGGTTGTGGGCTTTATCGGGCCGGAATACCTGTATGATGCCCGCCAGGTGACCCGGGCAGGGCTGGAGGATCATTTTATGGGCAAGCTCACGGGCATCTCCATGGGCTGTGACTGCTGCTACACCAACCACATGAAGGCAGATCAGAACGATATTGAGAATTTGGCCAGCCTGCTTACTCTGGCGGGGTGCAATTATTTCATGGGCATCCCCCACGGGGACGATATCATGCTCAACTACCAGACCACCGGTTTCCGGGAAACCGCGGCACTGCGGGAGCTGACCGGGAAAACCGCGATCCCGGAATTCCAGCGCTGGCTGGAAAAGATGGGCTTTGTGGAGAATGGCCGTCTGACAAAAAAAGCCGGAGACGGCTCCAGCCTGCTGTTCTGATGGGAACCGCGGGAAGAATGCCAAGCGGAGCAAGACGGTAACAATCACGGCTGCGCCATGCAGGAATGGACAACGGCAGCACGCCGCCCGAAAGGTGAGAACAGGATGAATGAGAAGCAATGGAATATGCTGGTGGAGGCGGTGGCGCAGAGCCTGTTTGTGGAGCTGGAAGCCTCCGGGCGGCATGTGCATGTGACGAAAGAGCAGGCGCTGGCCCTATTCGGCCACCCGCTGACGCAGTCGCGACCGCTCTCCCAGCCGGGACAGTACCTGGCGGAAGAACGGGTTACGGTGATCGGGCCAAAAGGGCAATTCCAAAATGTGGCCGTGCTTGGCCCGGAACGGAAAGCGGCCCAGGTGGAAATCTCCTTGACGGATGCCAGAACGTTGGGAATCGATGCACCGGTGCGGCTGTCCGGGGAGGTGGGCGGAACGCCCGGTGCGGTGCTGGCAGGGAGTCAGGGGCAGGTGCGCCTGACCCAGGGCGTCATCGCCGCCCGGCGGCATATCCATCTGACCCCGGAAGCTGCGGCACGGTTTGGCGTTGGGGACAGGCAGGTGGTTCGCCTGCAAACCCTGACGGATCGGCCTGTGGTGTTTGGCGACGTGGTGGTGCGGGTCAGCCCGGATTTTGCGCCCTATGCCCACCTGGATTATGACGAGGCCAATGCCTGCGGCTTTCGCAAGGGGGATCTGGGGAGGATTCTCCCATGATCCGGGCGCTGCTGATCGGCCGGGAGCCGGGACTGGAGCTGGGGTATCAATATGTGACGGAGCCGCCTTATGAGGCGGTGATGATTGGCTCGCTGAGATTGTCGGAGCTGCTGCGGTTTCGGGAGGAGCGGGTGCTGGCTGCCCTGGCGGAGGGAAAGCCGGTGTACCTGTACACCCCGGGCCTGCCGGAGGCGCCGAAGAACCGGGCGCTGGCAGGCAGCTTGACGGCGGCGCAGCGAGAGCTGAAAAATTGGGGCGTGCTGTTCACCGACGGCGGACGGAAAAAGCTGGTGACGGCGGAGGAGGCCCGGGCGCTGCGCAGCGCCGGACGGCAGCCAAGTCCCGGCGCGGTGCTGACACCCCTGGCGAAGGAGATTTTGGAGGGAACGAAATGAAGGTTGGAAAAGTAGTCGGGGCCATTTGGGCAACCCGGAAGGCCGCCTGCTTGCAGGGACAGACCTTCCTGGTGGTGGAAAGCGATGGCCAGCGGATTGTGGCGGCAGACCAGGTGGGCGCGGGAACCGGAGACCGGGTGCTGCTGGCCACGGGGACGGTTGCATCCCGGTATTGCATGGAGGCACCGGTGGATGCCGCCGTGGTGGCCATTGTGGATGAAAAATAGGGCCTAATGGGCGGAAGGACAGGGAAATGCGATGAACAAACAGGAACTTGCCGCCATGGTGGCGGAAATTCTCGGGGATATGGGAACCGAGCCTATGGTAAAGGCCAGCGACTACCGCCCCACCGCGCCTCAGCCGGAGAAACGATCCGCGGCCTATGATGACGGGGATTTCGTTCCGGATGTGACCGCGCTGGATCTGCGGCGGCTGTATCTGGTGGAAAACCCGGAAAATGGGGAAAAATTCCGAAAAATGAAGGAACGCACCCCTGCCCGTTTGGGCAGCGGACGATCTGGCCCCCGGTACAAGACCCTGACCATGCTCCGGTTCCGGGCAGATCACGCGGCGGCCCAGGACGCGGTGTTCTCCCAGGTGCCGGAGGATTTCGCGGCGAAAAACGGCATGGCGGAGGTTCAGACAAAGTGCCATGACAAGGACGAATATCTGACCCGGCCGGATCATGGCCGCTGCTTTGACGAGGAAAACCAGGCGAAAATTCGCGCCGCCATCCCCGGTACACCCCGGGTGCAGATTGTGGTGGGGGACGGGCTTAGCTCGGCGGCCATCACCGCCAACGCCATGGACTGTCTGGAGGCCATTCGAGAGGGACTTAAGCTGAAGGGCATCGACCCGGGAACGCCGATTTTCGTCCGCTACTGCCGGGTAGGCGCGGGGGACGCCATCGGGGACATCACCGGCTGTGAGCTGGTGTGTATGCTGGTGGGGGAGCGTCCGGGACTGGTCACGGATAAGAGCATGTCCGCCTATATCACCTACCGGCCCAGAACCGGGGTGTCGGAGTCTGCCCGGACGGTGGTTTCCAATATCCATGCCCAGGGAACGCCCGCTGTGGAGGCCGGGGCGCACATTGCCGGGCTGATCGAAACCATTCTGAAACGCAAGGTATCCGGCGTGGGCCTGCATAAGGAGGCGGGAGCATGATTCCGGTTCGGGTTCTGGCGGTGCGATATCTGGCCAACGCCAGCCCCGCCCTGTGCGCGGCTCTGGGAGCGCCCAAGGGATACCCGTCCCTGGGCCTCATTACCACGGACTGCGACGATGCTACCTATATCGCTCTGGACGCGGCCACCAAGGCGGCAGAGGTGGAGGTGGCCTACAGCCGCAGCTTTTATGCCGGAGCGGCCAACGCCTCCACACCCAACGCCGGCGAGGTCATCGGCATCCTGGCGGCCCAGACCCCAGGGGCGGTGAAAAGCGGCATGGAGGCGGCGCTGGCGGCCTTGCGCCGGATTGGGTTCCAGGAAGTGGAGCATGTCCCATACCTTGCCCAGACGGTCAGCAGCGTGGGCGGATTCCTGGCCAGGGAGGCGGGGATCCAGCAGGGAACGGCTCTGGCCTATCTCATTGCCCCGCCGCTGGAGGGAATGTACGCGCTGGACGCGGCGCTGAAGGCAGCGGATGTGACATTATGTAAACTCTACAGCCCGCCCAGCGAAACAAATTTCGGCGGCGGCCTGTTGTCCGGCACCCAAAGCGCCTGTGAGGCTGCCTGTGCGGCCTTTGCCGACGCTGTGGCGGAGGTTGCCGCCCGGCCTCTGGAAAGCATATAACAGGAGGTTTCTATGGAACTTGATAAGGATTTATCCGCCCGGCAGGAGGCCCGGACTTTGGCCCGGGCTGCGGAGTGCGCCCAGCGGATTCTGGGAGAAATGTCCCAGGAAAAGCTGGACGCCATCGTAGAAGCGGTGGCGAAGGCCTTTGAAAAGGAGGCCTTCACCCTGGCGGAAATGGCGGTGCGGGAGACGGGATTCGGCAATGTGGAGGACAAAACCACAAAGAATCTGTTCGCCTCCCGGCAGGTATCCCAGGCGGTGCGGGGGATGAAAACCGTTGGCTTGCTGCGGCAGGAGCCGGGGCTATGGGAGTATGGGGTGCCGGTGGGGGTGATTGCCGCCATCGTTCCCAGCACCAATCCCACCTCGACGGTATGCTACAAGGCGATCATCGCCTTGAAGGCGGGCAACGCCATCGTGTTTTCCCCCCATCCCAAAGCGATCTGTTGTACCCGCCAGGCCGTGCAGATCGTGGCGGAGGCGGCGGAAAGGGCCGGAGCGCCCAAGGGGAGCGTGTCCTGCTTAACGATCCCTGTTCTGGCAGGGTGTCAGGAGCTGATGGCGGCGGAGCCAGTGCGGCTGATCCTGGCCACGGGAGGCCCCGGCATGGTGAAGGCGGCCTATTCCTCCGGAAAGCCGGCCATCGGCGTTGGCGCGGGCAACGGCCCGGCCTATATCCACCACAGCGCGGATGTTTCCAGGGCGCTGGCGCGGATCATCCGCTCCAAAACCTTTGATAACGGCACGGTCTGTGCCTCGGAGCAGAGCATCATTGTGGAAAAGACCATGGAGGAGCGGGTCATCGCCGAAGGAAAGCGCCAGGGCTGCTACTTCATGAACGCAGAGGAGGCGGGACGGCTGGCAAAGCTGCTGTTCCGGCCCAATGGTACGCTGAATCCGGAAATTGTGGGGAAAACCGCCATTTTTCTGGCGGAAAAAAGCGGCTTCTCTGTGCCCCGGGAGACAAAGGTGCTGGTCGCCCGGGAGCAGGAGGCAGGCCCGGCACGTCCCTATTCCATGGAGAAGCTCTGCCCGGTGCTGGCGTTTTTTGTTATGGATAACGAGGAGGCGGTGCTGGCAAAGTGTGTGGAGGTGCTCACCTTTGAGGGTAGCGGCCACACCTTTGCCATGCACGCGGAGGACGAGGGGGTTGTCCGGCGTTTCGCGGCGAAGATCCCCGTTTCCCGGTTCCTGGTGAATACCCCGGCGGCGTTGGGTGGCATCGGCGCCACCACGGCGCTGTTCCCGGCGTTGACCCTGGGCTGCGGCGCGGTGGGGGGGAGCAGTTCCTCCAACAACATTTCGCCGTTGGATCTGATCAACCTGCGCCGGGTAGCCTGGGACAAGGAGAGCCCTGAGGAAAAACCGGCGTCCATGGACACCGGACTTGTGGAAATGCTCACCGAGAAAATCCTGCAGCGGCTGGAAAAGCAGCTGACAACGGAAGGAAATGGCATCCCTTGACGGTTTCCAATTCCGCGTATGCGTCAAATGAAGGAGGGACAGTGTGTCGTTCCATGAGGTTTTGATTGCCGTTATGGCGGTCTTTGCTGTTCTGGGAGCCATTGACCGGATTTTGGGAAATCGGTTTGGTATGGGACAGGAGTTTGAAAACGGGATCCTTGCCATGGGTTCTTTGGCCCTGGCCATGGTGGGCATCGTGTCCCTGGCTCCGGTGCTGGCGGCGGTGCTGAAGCCAGTGGTGGTGCCGGTCTACGCCTTTTTGGGGGCAGACCCGGCCATGTTTGCTGGAACCATTCTGGCAAATGATATGGGCGGCGGCGCCCTGGCGGCGGAGATGACCGCTGATCCCCAGGCGGCGCTGCTGGGCGGCGTGCTGACAGGAGCCATGCTGGGGGCTACCATCGTCTTTACCATCCCGGTGGCCATGGGTATACTGGAGGAGCGGGATCGGCCGGCCATGGCCAAGGGCATCCTCTGCGGCATTGTGACCATCCCGCTGGGCGTATTGGCCGGGGGACTGACGGCGGGGTTTCCGGTGGGAATGGTACTGCGGAATCTGATTCCCATTGTGCTCATTGCGGCGCTGATTGCCCTGGGCCTGTGGCGGGCGGAAAAGGCCATGGTCAAGGGCTTTGCAGTGTTCGGAAAATGCGTGGTCATCGTGGTGACGATTGGCCTGGCGGCGGCCATTGTGGAGGAACTGACGGGCTTCGTCCTCATTCCGGGCATGGCCCCCATTTCCGAGGGCTTTGCCACGGTGGGCGCCATCGCCATTGTGCTGGCAGGAGCCTTCCCATTGGTATTTGTCATTACCAAGCTGCTGCGAAAGCCGCTGCTGGCTTTGGGACGGCGGCTGGGCATCAATGATGCGGCCGCCGCCGGACTGATTGCCAGCCTGGCCAATTCCATCGCCGCGTTCGGTATGGTGAAGGATATGAACCAGCGGGGAAAGGTCATCAACATTGCCTTCGCTGTGTCGGCGGCCTTTGTGTTCGGCGACCACCTGGGCTTCACCGCCGGGTTTGCTCCGGAGATGATCGGCCCCATGATCGTGGGCAAGCTGGTCGGAGGCATCAGCGCCGTGGCGGTGGCCATGTGGCTGACCCGGGGCGAGGAAAGGACTTGACAAACCTTGGTTTTCTGGGATATAATAGCAAAGATATCGGAAAAGGCTGCGAAAAGAAGAGTATTTCGCCGAAACCGGCCAGAGAGCCCCGTTTGCTGGAAAGGGGTACGGACAGAAGCGGAGGAACATGGTCTTGGAGCCGGAGGCTCGATAGGTAGGGCTTCCCGGGACGTCCCGTTACAGGCGGCATGAGGCGTTTGCTTCGGTAAACGCGAATCAAGGTGGTACCGCGTCATTTTTTGCCGCCCTTGGCTGATAACCAAGGGCGGCTTTTCATTTTGAGGAGGAGATTTCGTATGTGCGAAAAATGCAAGGGGAATTTCTACATCACGACCCCCATCTATTACCCATCCGCCAAGCTGCATATCGGCCACACCTACTGCACCGTGGCCACGGACGCCATGGCCCGGTATAAGCGGCTCCAGGGCTACAACGTCATGTTCCTCACCGGCACGGACGAGCACGGCCAGAAGATCGAGGACAAGGCCAAGGACGCGGGTGTCACCCCGCAGCAGTTTGTGGACAACATCGTGGAAGGCCCCGGCGGTGTGCTGGATCTGTGGAAGCTGATGAACATTTCCTATGACCGGTTCATCCGCACCACCGACGACTACCATGTGGCGGCCATTCAGAAGATTTTCAAGAAGATGTACGACAACGGGGACATCTACAAGGGCAAGTACGTGGGCAAATACTGCAAGCCCTGCGAGTCCTTCTGGACGGAAAGCCAGCTTGTGGACGGCAAGTGCCCCGATTGTGGCGGCCCGGTGCAGGACGCGGAGGAGGAGGCCTACTTCTTCCGGCTGAGCAAGTATGCCGACCGGGTGCGGGATCTGCTGGAGAATACCGACTTCCTGGAGCCCCGGAGCCGGGTCAACGAGATGGTGAACAACTTTATCAAGCCGGGCCTGGAAGACCTGTGCGTGTCCCGCACCAGCTTCACCTGGGGCGTGCCGGTGGACTTTGACCCCGGCCATGTGGTCTACGTCTGGATAGACGCTTTGTTCAACTATATGACCGCCCTTGGCTTTGAAAACGACAAGTACCATGATCTGGAGGACTTCTGGCCCGCCGACGTGCATTTCGTGGGTAAGGAGATTGTCCGGTTCCACTCCATCATCTGGCCCGCCATGCTGATGAGCTTGAATCTGCCCCTGCCCAAGAAGGTCTACGGCCACGGCTGGCTGCTGCTGGACGGCGGCAAAATGAGCAAGTCCAAGGGCAACGTGGTGGATCCCTATGTGCTGGCGGAGCGCTTCGGCGTGGATGCCCTGCGGTTCTTCCTGCTGCGTACCTTCCCCTTTGGTTCCGACGGCAATTTCTCCAATGAGTTGCTGATTAACACCATCAACGTGGATCTGGCGAACGACCTGGGCAACCTGGTGTCCCGCACGGTTGCCATGCAGCAGAAGTATTTTGGGGAGCACCTGCCTGCCCAGCAGCTGGCGGATGAGGAAAAGGACGCCGAGCTGCTTGCCCTGGCCTCCGGCCTGCGGGAGAAATACGAGGAGCAGATGGAGAAGTACGCCTTCCAGAATGCCCTTGCCGAGATTTTCAAGGTGATTTCCCGGGCCAACAAGTATATCGACGAGAATGCCCCCTGGGTGCTGGCCAAGTCCGAGGAGAGCAAGCCCCGCCTGGCGAAGGTGCTCTACAATCTGCTGGAGACGGTGCGCATCTGTGCCGGTCTGCTGACGCCCTTTATGCCCGCCACCTCCGAGGAAATCGCCAAGCGCTTAGGCGGCGCCCGGATGGACTGGGACAGCCTAAATCAGTTCGGTGTCCTGCCTGCTGACGCGGCAACCGTTGTCGGCCCGGCGCTGTTCCCCCGGATCGATATGGAGAAGGAGCTGGCGGCCCTGGAGGAACTGAACAAGCCCGCCAAGCCTGTCATCGAGATCGAGCCTTACGCGGAAGAAAAAGTGGATTTCGACACCTTCTGCCGCAGCGATTTCCGGGCGGTGAAGGTCAAGGCCTGCACCAACGTGAAAAAGAGTGACAAGCTGCTGTGCTTCACTCTGGACGACGGCACTGGCACAGACCGGCAGATCCTGTCCGGCATCGCCAAGTTCTACAAGCCCGAGGAGCTGGTGGGAAAGACATTGGTTGCTATCACCAACCTGCCGCCCCGGAAGATGATGGGCAAAGAGAGCAACGGCATGCTGCTGTCCGCTGTCCACACCGAAAAGGGTGAGGAAAAGCTGAACCTCATTATGCTGGACGACGCCATCCCCGCCGGCGCGAAGCTGTGCTGATAATCGAAAACGGAATGTGCCCTGTGGAAAAACCACAGGGCACATCGTTTGCATGGCTGGTGGGCATTTCTTGGCGAGGCGTTTTCGAAAGCGGGAATCAAGGGGTGGTGACCCGATCTCCGGTGGCGGCGTATACCACCCATTCGGCGATATTGGTGCAGTGGTCGGCAATGCGCTCAAAATATTTGGCGATCATCAGCAGATCCAGGGCGTTTTCTCCGCTGTTGGGGTTTGCCGCGATGTGCCGGATGATATCCGACTTGATCTGGTTGAAATAGTTGTCCACAAGGTCATCGTTGTTCATGACCGTCTGCGCCAGCGTCAGATCCCGTCTGACATAGGCGTCTACCGCGCCGATCACCATGGATTTGGCGGCATCGGCCATTTCCTGGATTTTGGGATCCTTCTCCTGGGGCCGCTGCCCCATTTTGGGAATCAGATCCACAATGTCCTCTGCCTGATCGCCGATGCGTTCCATGTCGGTAATCATTTTCATGGCGGCGCTGATCTGCCGCAGGTCGCTGGCCACTGGCTGCTGCCGAAGAAGCAGCTTCAAGCAAATATTCTCGATGGTGCGCTCGCTTTCATCAATGACCGCCCCCACTTGAGTGGTTTTTTCCTCCAGCTCGGGGCTGTAGTCCGTCAAAGCCTTTGCGGCGAAGTCAATGATTTCCTCGCAGGCTGCTCCCATCTGGATCAGTTCCTGGTTCAGATTGTGCAGCTGCTCTTGATATAGATTTCTCATAACAAACATCTCCTCCTAATCGTATCCCCGTAGGGCGGCTTGAGGGCAAGCCGCCCTACAAAGGGTCTTCAGCCAAAGCGGCCGGTGATGTAATCTTCCGTGCGTTTGTCTCTGGGGTTGGAGAACATGTCCTCCGTGCTGCCGTACTCCACCAGATCGCCCAGCAGGAAGAAGGCGGTCTGATCGGAAATTCGCACGGCCTGCTGCATATTGTGGGTGACGATGACGATGGTGTACTTCTCCTTCAGCTCCATGGCCAAATCCTCAATCCGGGAGGTGGAGATGGGATCCAGGGCGGAGGTGGGCTCGTCCATCAGCAGAACCTCCGGCTCCACCGCCAGCGCCCGGGCGATGCACAGCCGCTGCTGCTGACCGCCGGACATACCAAGGGCGTTCTTTTTTAAGCGATCCTTGACTTCGTCCCAGATGGCCGCGCCTTTTAGGGCCTTTTCCACGATTTCGTCCAGCTGCGCCTTGTTCCGGATACCGTGGGTTCGCGGGCCATAGGCGATGTTGTCGTAAATACTCATGGGGAAGGGGTTGGGCTTCTGGAATACCATGCCCACCTCCTTGCGCAGGTTGTTGACCTCCGCGTCAAAGATATTCTCCCCGTGATATAGCACTTCTCCGGTGATTTTCACCCCGGGAATCAGATCGTTCATCCGGTTCAAGGTCTTGAGAAAGGTGGACTTTCCACAGCCGGAGGGGCCGATGAGGGCGGTGATGGACTTTTCCGGGATTTCCAGGCTGATGTTTTTTAGGGCCTGGATCTGACCGTACCACAGGTTCAGATCGTTTACGGTAATAATCGGCTTATTCAAAGTAATTTCTCCTTATTCTGCATTCTTTTTCTGATAATACTTCGTAACCGCGCTTGCTGCCAGGTTAATGCCGAAGGCCAGCACCAGAAGAATTGCCGCAATTCCAAAGGCTACACCGAATTCACCCTGCTCCTTGGCGTAGACGTACAGGGCAACGGTCAGAGTCGCGCCTGCGCTGGACAATCCCTTCACAAAGCCATTGAGGGCGTGGGCAAAGCCCGCGGTGAACAGCAGTGCGGCGGATTCTCCCAGAATTCTGCCGACAGACAGGATGCACCCGGTGATTACACCATCCAGGCACCCCGGAAGCACCACTGTGCGCACCACCCGCCATTTGCCTGCGCCTAAGCCGAAAGCGCCCTCCCGGTAGGATTGGGGCACGGTTTTCAAGCTTTCCTGGGTGTTACGCAGAATGGTGGGCAGGTTCATAATCACCAGCGTCAGGCCGCCTGCCATCAGGCTGGTGCCGATGGTATTGGAGAACATCAGCATACCCACCAGACCATAGATGATGGAGGGGATGCCGCTGAGGGCCTCCGCTGCGTACTCAATGACCGCAACCAGCTTCTGATTGGAGGCATATTCCGTCAAGTACACCGCCGCGCCCACGCCAAGGGGAATCACGATCAGCAGGGTGATAATGACGATGTACACAGTGTTCAGAATATCCGGCAGGATTCCGATATTCCCGCTTAAGTAGCTGGGCTTTGTGCTGACAAATTCCCAGCTCAAGTTGGGAATACCCTGAATCAAGACATAAGCCACAAGAAAAAGAGTGAGCAGTCCGGTCAGCGCCGTGGCAAAGTACATACCGCCACGTACCGTCCAGAGAAAACGGCGGCGGCTATTGGATAGTTTTCTTTGTTTCATGAACGCTTCTCTCCTTTCAGAAAGAAATTCAATGCCGCATTGATGAGCATAATGAACAGGAACAGCACCAAGGCGATGGAAAACAGGGCCTGCCGCTGTAAGCCGCTGCTGTAGGACATTTCCGACGCAACGGCGGTGGTTAAGAAGCGGACGGACTGGAAAAGAGAGGGCATATTGGCGGCATTGCCAGCCACCATCATGACCGCCATGGCCTCGCCGATGGCCCGGCCCACGCCCAGAACCACGGCAGCGGCGATACCGCTTTTCGCTGCCGGGACAGATACCCGGAACCAGGTTTCCTCCGGAGTGGCTCCAAGAGCAAGGGAGGCATCCTCATATTCCTTGGGAACCGCTTCCAGGGCAGTGACGGACATTTTGATGATGGATGGCAAAATCATAATCGCCAGCACAATGATGGCCGCCAAAAGGCTTGCTCCGTCCGGAACACCGAACAGCTTCCGAATGCCGGGAACCAGCACCATCATACCCACCAGACCGTAAACCACGGAGGGGATGCCCGCCAGCATGGATACCGCCTGTCCCATGATTTCCTTGACGGATTTGGGCGCCATTTTGGCAAGATACACGGCGGTGAGAAAGCCAATGGGCACACCGAGAAGAATTGCTCCGGCAGTGCCGTAAACGCTGGTTAAAATAAAGGGGAGAATGCCGTACTTCGGTTCTGCCGCCGTGGAAGCCCATTCCGCGCCAAAGAGGAATTTTACAATACCGATTTCCCGGATGGCGGGAATGCCGGAAATCACCAGATACACAGTGATCAGCAGCACGCAAGCCACCGTCACCAATCCCAGCAGCAGGAAAATGGCATGAACCACATTTTCCAGAAGATTCTGTTTCGATTTCATAGACGTGTCCTTTCCAGATTGGGGTTTTTACACCTTCATCCTACCGCCGGAATGTAAAATGGGAAAGGCGGGGTTTGTAAAATCCAGATCAAAAAACTGCGGGCCGAGAATTCGGCCCGCAGCAGGGTGATTGGAATTTGTGCAAATCAATTGGCGGGAACCACACCGGCTGCCACGATGATCTCATTGGCATCGGGAGAGGTTACGTAGTCGAAGAAGGCCTGGGCCGCGTCGTTCAGCTTGACATCGGTCTTGGTGGCCAGCACGAAGGGACGCTGGATGGCGTAGGTGCCGTCCTTGACGGTTCCCTCGCTGGGGGTCACACCGCCCACCTTTACGGCCTTCACCGTGTCCTTGACGGAGGCCAGAGAGGCGTAGCCGATGGCGCCGGGGTTCTGAGACACAGCGGTAATCACGTCGCCGGTGGAGCTAAGCTCCTGACGGTACTGGCACTTGTCCTTGACTTCCACGATTTCCTCAAAGCCGCTGCGGGTGCCGGAACCGGCTTCCCGTCCGATGAGGACGATCTCGGCGTCAGCGCCGCCGACCTCGGACCAGTTCTTAATCTCGCCGGTGTAGATGGCAGCGATCTGCTCCAGAGTCAGATCCTCCACGGTGTTTTCGGGATTCACAATCACAGCAATGCCGTCATAGCACAGGACAGTCTCAGTTAGGCCGCCAGCCTTCTCCTCGTCCTTTAGGGCGCGGGAAGAAAGGCCAATGTCACAGCGGCCTTCCTGCACAGCCTGAATGCCGGAGCCGGAGCCGGTGGGGTTGTAGGTGAAGGTCACATCGGGGTTGGCTTCCATGAAGGCCTCACCCAGAGCGCCGATAACCTTCTCCATGGAGGTGGAGCCGTCAGTGGACACGGTGCCGGACAGCTTGGCGGGGGCGGCCGGGGCTTCCGTCGCGGCGGGGGCGGCCGGAGCAGCAGTTGTGGCGGCAGAAGCAGCGGTGGTGGGAGTTTCAGCGGGCTTCTGACCGCAGGCAGCCAAACTCAGCGCCAGCGTCAAGCACAGCAGAGTACAGATCACTTTTTTCATTTTTGGAAATCTCCTTATCATTTATTTGGGATGTTCATCCGTTACGCTTTCATGGTACTGCCCTTATGTAAAATCAAAAAGGCGGGATGTGTAAAATGCCGGTCAAATTTTGGGGGGTGATCTTGCTGATGGATGTTCTGTTATGCGTATCGGCTTAACATAATGTCTGCTGAATCAGCTGCGTTGCGGCTGATTCACGCACCGTTCGGTGCGTAATTCCATAAAAACGGCTCTTGAAAACCGTTTT
>CAYYGF010000026.1:0-16747 GCA_964471315.1 uncultured Oscillospiraceae bacterium
ATATGCACCAGTGTCGGCGTATCGGTCAGCGAATACGCGGTTTTCGGGACACAGCTGTCCAACTGGATGCCGTTATAGATCACCGGGATATCCGCCTGGTTTAGGCTGTACAAGGACTCCACGGTGCGCTGCACCTGGGGGCTGAGGGCCACCGGCACCGACCAGCCATGGCGGAACTAAAAGCCGTTGATGGTTTTCTGAACCCGTCCCTCCGCCTCTTGCTGCGCCACATTGTGGATGGTATGGACGCAGTTCTTCACCCCCGCCAGTCTGGCGGCGGCAACGGTATACTTGATCACATCCAGATGGGTGTGGATCACGTCCGGTGTTTCCTCCCGGATGATTTTCGCCAGCTTGGGAACCATGGAAAGATCCATGCCCAGCTTCTTATCCAGGTAGCGGATGGGCACCCCCGCCCGCTCCATCCGTTGGGAGATGGGGGTGTGCTCGGCGTACAGACTGACCACCCGCACCGTATGCCCCAGCTTTCCCAGCGCGTAGGTTAGGCTCTCGCACATGGTCTCCGCGCCGCCGAAGCAGAAATAGGGAATCACCTGCAAAATCTTCATACCGTCTCCATCCCCTGCCGGTAGCAGTCCCAGATGGCCTGCCGGTATTTGGGGGCATCGTTGATTTCCAGGAAGTGCCGCCGGGCGTTTTCCGCCAGGGTTTCCCGGCAGACCGGGTCATCGAAAAGCTTCAGCAAATCCCGCTCCAGCACCTCGTCATCCTCGCTTAAATAGCCGCTGACGCCGTCCTCCAGCAAATCCACCATACCATCGGAGGGTGTACTGACCACCGGCGTTCCCAGCGCCATGGCCTCCAGGGCGCACATGGGCGTTCCCTCCCAGCGGGAGGTCAGCACCAGCGCCTTGCTGTCCGCCACCATCTTGATGGGGTTATCCTGGAATCCCAGAAAGAGGACATTTTCCTCCAGGCCCAGCTCCCGGCAAAGCGTCTTCGTCTCCTGCTCCAGCTCTCCGGTGCCCACAATGGCCGCCTTCAAATTTGGCCGGGACTGCTTCAGCCGGGCGCACAGCCGCATCAGCCGCTGGGGATCCTTCTGGAAGGTCAGACGGCCCACATAGATGAGATCAAAATCATAGGTATTGGGATCCTGGGCCTTTTTCGCAAAAATCTGCTCCGTGTCAATGATGTTGTACAGAACGCTGCTTTTCTTTGCAAACAGCTTATGGAAAGCATACCCTTCATAGGAACTGTTGGATACCCACAGAATATGCCTGGCTTTAAACCCCGCCAGCAGATAGGCGACGGACTTCGGGGAAATGCCCCGGGAATTATAGGCGTTGTTATGAATGTGGGAAATCAGCGGAATTTTCCCGCAGCAAAGGGCGGATACGAACCCTGCCCGCATATCGTGGGCGTGAATCAGATCCGGCTTCTGCTCCCGAATCACCCGGCTCAGCTCCCTGGGCGTCAGCTTGGACACCGGCAGGTAGGTCACGCCCTGCTCGGCCAGCATCCGGGCTACGATCTCGCTTTCCGGGCTGCAATAGACCATCTCCACCTCCGTGTCCGCGAAGGAATGGATGATCTGGCAGACCACCTTTTCCGCGCCGGAGTAAATGCGGGAATTGAGCACATGCATCACTTTCATCGGGCCGCCTCCTTTTCCAGCATTTGGACTGCTTCGCCCATATTAAGGCTGCGCATCCCGTAGGTCTGCTGCAGCTGCCGGAAATAACAGAAAATCTCCTCCAGCTGTTTCAGATGCTCCTCTGTGTTGACGCCCACATTGTGCGGGTGCCACCACAGATGGAAGGTCAGATCATGCTCCGCCGCGTAGCGCATCTGGCGTTTAATCCGGCGCAGCTTCCCGTTTTCCAAAAACCGCAGCGGGCCAAAAATCGGCTTGTACATCCGGGAACCCGTCAGATTCCAGATGCCATCCTCATTTTGGGGCCGATAACCGCCTTGACCCGTCAGCGGAAGGTACACATCCGCCAGCCGCAGCGCCCGCAGCAGGGGACGGAACTTGATTTTTTCGTGAATCCAGTCATTTTCCTCATCCCGGTAGGCGGTAAAGCCGCACTCCCGGAGAACCTGGGTATATTCCGGCTCACACTGGTTCCGGGGCAGGATCACCGAGGTCAGAGCGTATCCCTGTGCCTTGGCAACCGCCTGGGCCGCCAGCATGTCCGCCCGGAACTGCTCTACCGTCTGGCCTTTCTCCCGGCAGTAATAGTGGGAAAAGGTGTGGCTGCCAATCTCCTGACCCGGCGCCGCGGCAATCTGGCGCAGCAGCGACGGCGCATAGAAGCAGGGCGCGCTTTCCTCGTTTTCTCCGATTCCGGAAAAAACGCCATAGGGATTCATCTTAGGATTATCATAGGTCGGCCGCTGGGCTTCCGCCGGAAAAAACGGGGAAAGCTGCCGGTAATCCTCACCAAACAGGAACCCTACCGCCGCCCAGGTGGCATGGATGCCGTATTTCCGGAACAGCTCCAGCATTCTGGGAATCGCCGCCCGGCCCCCCAGGACGTTTTCCTGGTAATCCGCCAGTGCGCACTTGTCCAGCATTCCCCAAAACAGTTCAAAATCCAGGGATACGATCAAGGTTCCGCCCATATGCCAGCCTCCTTATACACTCAAATAGATTTCCTTCATCTGCCGGTACACCGCCTCGGCATCGAATGCCTGGACGGCCTCCCTCGCGCCTCGTCCCAGCGCTTCCCGCCGCTGGGGATCGGCATAGAGGGCGCGAATGGCCTCCGCCAGAGCCTGGGGAGAATTTTCCACGAACACGCCGGAAACGCCGTCGGTGATCAGATCCCGGTTGCCTCGAATCTGGGTGCAAACGATGGGTGCTCCGCTGGCCATGGCCTCCATCAAGGCCACAGACAGTCCCTCCCGGTAAGGCATAAACGCGAACAGGTCGCAGCAGGGATACAGCTCCGGCGCGTCATTCCGGTAGCCCAGGAAGTGGATATGGGACGCAATTCCCAGCTCTCTGGCGCTGTCTTCCAGCGACTGCCAGGTCTCTCCCCGTCCGCAGATCCAATAGTGCAGATTCGCAAACATCGGCTTGTTTTTCAAAAGCGCCAGCGCCTTTAAAATGGTGATGTGATTTTTGTTGGCGGTCATTTCCGCCACTGTCAGAATCAAAAAATCCCCGTCGGCACAGCCAAGCTCCCGGCGCTTCTCCCAGCGGTCAACCGTGTTTTCCCGAAAACGGGCCGTATCGATGCCCACCCCGGGCACATATTCCACCCGTTTTGCGTGCAGATGCCCCTTCGCCCGGGCATAATCCTCCTGGTTGATGGTGATGAGCACATCCGTGCAGAAGGACAACACCCACTCCACGGGATAAAACAGCAGCCAGTTGGCTACCGGCGCACCCCGGAAAAAGTGGAAGCCGTGGGCGGTATAGATGACCTTCGTCCCTTTCCTACGCGCAGCCCGGGCCGCCAGACGGGCGATCATGGCTCCCACCGGCGTGTGGCAGTGAATTAGGTCATAGTGTTCCTGGTCGATAATGGCCTTGAGCATCCGGTAGGCCCGCAAGTTGCCCTTCTTCCAGGGCAGCCGTTCAAAGGGAATGTCAAAATACCGGTCGCAATAGGGAATCTGGCAGTCCGCTGGATCTTCATAATCATTCCGGGCGGCAACCGCCGTTTCCCAGCCCATTTCCTGGAACATCTTCAGATAGGGGAGATGGAATTGCATGATATGCGTTTTGACCACCGTGGCCACAAACAAAACCTTCTTTTTTTCCATAGCAAATCCCCCAAAGCCCGCAAGTCGTTCCGATAAAAATGGACACAAATTCAACGGTATTATACACCATTTCCCATTTGATTGCAACCCTGGAAAGCAAAGGCGGCCGGGCTTTTTGCCCGACCGCTTGCCGTCAAATCAATACCCGCCGCTTCCGGATGCGCAGCAGCTCCCATACGCCGATGGCGCCGCCCAGGCACCAGCGCAGCAGCGCCGCGTCCTGCCCCAGAAGCACCAGCGCCACAACGGCAAAATAAGCCAGCGCGTACTTCCCCCACAGGCCCAAGCCGAAGGGATAATCCGCTTTTCCCAGGAAATACCGGGTGTAAACATGGTGCGTTCCCAGCTGGATTCCGTGGGACAGCATGGTGGCCACTGCCGCCCCCGCCATGCCCATCCAGCGGATCAGCACATAATTCAGTCCCAGATTCAGCAGCGAAGCGCCAATGGTCACCACAGCCACCGCTTTGGTACGCTTGCGGTAGTACTCATAGTTGATGGGGAAGGTACACAGGAAATTTAGGAAATAACTGGACACGAAAATGGGAATCAGCATCGTGCCGTCCCAGAAGGTTTGATTCACCACCACATGGTAAACCTCCGTCACCAGCAGAACAAAGCCCATGGACAGCACGGTAAACAGCTCCAGAAAGTTCTTTGCCTTCTGCCGAACCTGCTCCCGGTCGCCCTGCTTCATGTCCTCAAAGAAGAAGGGGCACCAGGTATTGTTCAGCGCTCCGAAAATGGTAAACATCACGCCGCCAAAGGTCAGCGCCGCGGAATACCGGCCCGCCCGGGCATCATCCAGCATCTGCTGCACCATGACCTTATCACTCTGGCCCAGAATCAGATCCGACAGGTTATAAAATACTACCGGAATGGCCAGAGAAATGCAGAATTTCCAATACTCCCGGTGAACCAGCGTCTTTCCCTTCGCCAGAATGTAGATGCAGGCAGGAATGCCCAGTACACCGTAAGTCGCGGCAATGGCCACGATTCTGCCGTAATACCGCTGCTCCTGGGGCATGGGCAGAATCAGCGCCAGGGAAAGCCCCAGGGTCACCAGAGTGACCACCAGAGACAGCACCATGTTCCGGCCCGCCTTGAACTCATAGACGAACTTCATGTTCAGGAAATTGACGCAGTAGGTGCCAAAGGCCTGAATCAGCATCAGCACGATCAGCAGCCGATCCAGCTTCAGCGCCGCGGAAACCGGGCCAAGGAAACACAGCACCGCCGCGGCACAGGTCAAAAACAGCAGCAGCGACAAGCCCATGACCGCGGACTGGTACCTCGCCTGCTCCTCCTCCGGGTACTCTACCCGGGCGTTGACCAGGGTTCCCTGGGTTTGCAGGGTGAACACAATGGCCAGTACACTAACCCAGGTATTGTAAATCTGGGTCACGCCATAGCCGCTGTCTCCCAGCAGCCGGGTGAACAGCGGCATGGTGATAAACGAGATGCCCCGCAGCAGCAAGGTGCTCAAAATATTAAAAAACGCAACTCGGTTCTGTCGTTTCATGGTAACTCCAGTGAAAAAACGTGGTAAAGCTTACAGGCTTTGCGCCTCTTTGTGAAAGAACGGACGCACCAAGCGGTACAATCCCAGCACCAGCAGCAGATCCCGCAGCCGTTCCTTCCGGTCGAAGTAGGGACTGCGAAGGAAAAAAACCGTATGGCAGCTTAAGTTTCTCCGGGCCTGCCGGTATTCCCCGGCAAATTGCCGCCGTTTTTCCGGCTCCGCCTGACCCAGCAGAAGCATCAGATGGGACAGGGACTTTACCCTTAAGAAACGGGCCTGGGGTTCGATATTCGGGTGATGTTTCCGGATATCCTCGTAAATCACCGCCGTATGCTGGGAAAAATGGAGGGTTTTCTCGGAAACTGCGGCGGTGCTGATGCTGTTTTGCCGGTGGTAATAGTTGTAAAACGGTCGGTTCCAAAGCACCGCCCACTGGGCCTTCAGCACAAGCCGGTAGGTTACTGGCACATCCTCGCAGACCCGGCCCTCCGGGTAGCGGATGGTATCAAACAAGGAGCGATGGTAAAGCTTGTCACAGGCGCTGGAATCGCAGCCATCCCACAGGAAAATCCTGCCCGCCAGCTCCTCCCCGGAAATCCGCTCGGTTTTTTCGGGACACAAACCCACCGTTTTTTCTCCGGTATTGCCATCCACATCATACCGGCCGCCGCACACCAGCCTGGCACCCCAGCGCTCCGCCAGCGCCAGCATGGGGCCGTAGGAATCCGGCTCCAGATAGTCGTCGCTGTCCACGAAGGTCAGATACTCTCCCTCCGCCGCGTCCAGTCCCGCGTTCCGGGCGCTGCTCAAGCCGCCGTTTTCCTTGTGGATGACCTTCACCCGGGAATCTCGGGCCGCATAGCCATCGCAGATACTGCCAGACACGTCCGTGGAGCCGTCGTCCACCAGTAAAATTTCCAGCTCCACGCCATTCTGCTCCAGCAAGGAATCCACACACCGGGGCAGATACGCCGCCACGTTATAGACAGGCACAATGACACTCAAGCGCTTACACATGGCAGTTCCCTCCCCCGGCAAGCTCCTCATAAATCGCCAGCAGGGTTTCCAGATTCCGTTCCGGATCATGGGTCACCTGGGCGTGGGCACGGGCCGCCTGGCCCAGGGATGCCGCCTCCGGCCCCATGGCAAACAGCGTCTGGATATGATATGCCAGCATATAAGGAGCGGTTGACTGGTAAATTAGGCCCTCGCTGCCGTGGCGCATTAGGCTGGACACACCGCCTACGTCACTGGCTACGCAAGGAACCCCCAGCAGCATGGCCTCCCCCAGGGAGTTGGGGGAATTCTCTATGGTGGAGGGCAGGACAAAGACGTTGGCGCTTACATACGCCGTCTTCATCTCCTCCCCGCTCAAATCCCCCAGAAATTCGATTTTATCCGTCAAATTCCATTGTTTTGCCAGGGTTTCCAGATACTTTTCATAACTACCCCGACGAAGACGGGCCTGGGCCCCGTCAGAAAGAAAGCTTCTTCCGGGGACGGCCAGTGTAGCGTCCGGATAGGTTTTCAGCACTTCCGAAAAGGCTTCCAGCAGGTAGTGGAAGCCCTTCACCGGGTATTCGCAGCTGGAGGCGAAAATCCGGTGGGGGCAGCAGGTATCATAGCGCCAGCCCCCCTGGTAAAAAGGCTCCCGCAGGGTTTCCCCACAGAAATGATAGGCAATGTCCGGATTCAGCGTTTTCGCGCAGGCCCGATCCCAGTCGGTACGGCCAATGACGTGGCTCAGCGTTTTCATGGCCTGGGCCTCCATCCGGCCCCGCAGCACATACTTTTCCCGCTGCTGCCGGATATTGTCCCGGCGGACAATATCCCGAAAGGTGGCGCTTCGCTGCACCTTCTCCGGAATTCCCTCGGCGTAATGCCGGGCAATGAAGCCGCACAGGCCCTGGATGCTGGCCACCATGCATGGCAGGTTTCCCTCCGCCTGGGCAGCGTTCACCATGGCCAGGGTATGGCCATATTCCAGTCCCCAGCTGTGGATCACATCCGGACGAAAGGTACGGATTTCCTCCCGGAATCGCTTCTCCAGCTCAGGGTAATACCGATGGGGCAAAGGCTCCGAAAAGGCGGCATAACCGCAGCTGTCATCCAGCTGCGCGCTGCCGCCCTCCCCCCGGAACAAAATCCGGATGGTGAGGCCCTGACAGCGCAAGCCGCTGAGGACATGATCCACCCAGTTCACCCCGCCGGTGGGCTTTCCGCTGATATGAGAACGCACCACCCCGGGGGCGGTATTGCACAGCCACAGCAGCCGCATGGTTTGTCACTTCCTTTGCATCCGATTCAGCATTTCCAGAATTTTACTTGCCTGGGTCACATTGTCCTTTTGGGTCAGCACAAAGCTTCTCGCCGCCATTCCCTGTTCCAGCAGCGCCTCGTCGCTGCGAGCCAGGGTCTCCCGCAGCGCACGGGCGATGCCCTGGGGCGTTTCCTCCCGGATCAAATTCACATAGGGATGGTATTCCTCCGGCATTCCCGGCAGCACCGTGGTCAGCACCGGCGTTCCGGTGGACATATACTCCATGGTTTTGGAGGGAAAGGAATACTTCACAAATTCTTCCGATGTAGGCCGGGGATTAACCAGCAGCGTGGCCTCCATCTCCTTGTCCACGATTTCGGTGCTCAGCAGCATCCCGCCGTATTTTATCCGGCTGTCCTCCGCTGCCACCGTCTTTAATTCCTCCACATAATCTCCGGGGCCGTAGATATGCAGTTCGGTATCCGGCAGCTCCGCCAGGCGAAACCCCTCCACCAGATTGGCCAGGCCGTACTGACGGCTGACGCCGCCGGCATACAGGCACACCCGGGGATGCCGCTTTCTTTCCAGAGCGGGGATTTTCTCTCCCATGGCAATGTCGGCATGGCCCTCCAAAATGACATACGGCTTTCCCGTTGGATTCAGACGCCCATTCATAGCCTGGGTTAAAAACACATAGGCGCTACAGTGGTCGATGACGAAATTGGCGAATTTCTTAGAAAACCCGCCCCCGCCCAGCATGTCCGGCAGATCCGTCACAATGCCCACGCAGGGAATCCGCCGCAGACGGGCCGCCAGCATTCCCGCCAGCGCCGTGACCCGGTTCAGTCCGTCCACCACCACCGCGGAATCCCGATCCGCCAGGCGCAGGGTCTGGAAAAAGGTTCCCAGTCCCACCCACACCGCCTTCACTAGCGGGTTTCGAATCCCGGGCAGATTGTGGTAGCAGGCCCCGCCCTCCTCCTCCCGGGGGAGGCGGACAAAGGCTCTGTCCAATACGGAGCGGTTCACCGGGGGGTTGGCAATCACATCCACCCTGCCGTGCGCCGCCAGGCCCTCGATGAGCAGGCGGTGGTATTTCTGGGATTGAAAGGCCGGTTTGACCGCCACTTTCTCAAACAGCCGCCGGTAGGTTCGGTTGGAGCAGGTGGTCACCGCGTAGAGGATGTGCATGGTTCAGCCCTCATTTTCAAAGATTTCCACATGGGATTTTGCCATATTTTCCAGGGTATATGGGCGGATCTTCTCCAAAGACCGCTCTCCCATCTCCCGGTAATCAGCGCTGAGAACCAGCCGGAGCTTCTCCGCCAGGGCCTCCCGGTCGTTCACCGGCACCAGATAGCCGTTGATGCCGTCCTCCACCAGCTCCAAGCCGGCCACGCACCGGTTTGTGGTAACAACAGGCAGGCCGCAGGCCATGGCCTCATTGATCACCAGGCCCCACACATCGCTTTCCGTGGGCAGCACCAGCAGATCCGCCGCTTTGTAATAATCGGTCAGCTGTTCCTTCCTCCGAAAGCCCACAAAGTGGACATTGGACAGTCCCTGGCTCTCGCAGAAGCGTAGATGGGCCTTTTCCGGCTCACCGCCCACAAAATAAACGCCGGTATCCGCATCCAGGGTGGTGGCCGCCTCCAGCAGGGCATCCATGCCCTTGGCCCGGGTAAACCGGCCCACATACAGGACAATCCGGCTCTCCATCATCCCCAGTTCCCGGCGGAGGGACTGTTTTTCTTCCATAGTGGGAATTTGGGGCAGAATGTCCCTTTCCCAGAGGGAGGTGAAGGGATATGTCCGCACGGCTTCTTCCCTGGCGCCATAATGGACAAGATAGGCCGTGGTTCTGGGGCCGCTGCTGAGCCAGTAGGTAGCGCCGCTGACCAGCAGCCGCTTGAAGCGGTATTTGGCCGCGCTGTCCTCCCGAATCAAGCCGCCATCCACTTCCATGTAAAAGGGCACCCGGTGCAGCCGCAGCCAGGCCATGGCCAGCATCGCCGTCGGCGAGGCGTAGCCGCAAATTACAATATGGTCAAAAGGCTTTTTCAGCCAGGGCAGCACATCCAGGCACAGATTTTCATCCCGAAAGGCAGCGGTTTTCCGCAGCTGCACCGGGTGAAAGCCCCCCTCGCCCGCCTCGAACCACTTTGGATCCCGGTGGGTAATGTCCGCCACCTGGTCGGAATAGAGCACCGTCACATCCAGGCTTTTTCCCAGCTCGTCAAAAAAGTGCACCCGGTAGGGGGATGGGTAATTGGTCAAAAACAGAACTCGCTTCATTTGGTCTCTTCCTTTTGGGTTTCCGTGCCGAAATCAATCTGGACAATCTGATGGCGGTTTTCCCGCTCATTTTCCGGGGGAAGGCGCATATAATCACCATACATGGCGGTGAGGAATTTGTCATATTCCTTGGGGCCAGGGAAGGTGACACCCTCAAAAGTGTATTCCGCCAGCTCCTCGCACCAACTCCGTTCAAAATACATAGGCGCCGTCATGGCACTCTGCTCACAGACAAGGCCCGTTTCCGGGACGGATTCCGCCAGGGCATCATAGGCTCGGGCCAGCTCCTTTTTGGCGGCGAACAGCGACCGGATCTGGTAATACACATACCCAATCCGCTTTTTCCAGAGAATCTGATCCTCCTCCATCCAGGGCTTGTAGCCGCATTTCATCAACCGAACCCGGTAAATTTGCAGCAGCCGCCTGGCCAGGTCTTTGCGCGCCTCCTCCGAAGTGGGTACATCGTCGAAAGGGAAAATATCCACATAGAAGCCGTTTTCCTGGAGGCGGCGGGTTTTTTTGCTTTCCAAATACACCGTGCCCCGCTTCATCACCTTGCCGAAGGGCAGGCCGTAGTTTGGCTCGGTATACCAGGTTTGCAGGCAGTATTCCTTCTTCAGCTTCTCCGGCGCGATGCGGCAGAATTTCTCATAATCGGAGCGCAGCATTCCAATGTCCATGTCATCGTCCCAGGGGATAAAGCCCCCATGCCGGACAGCCCCCAGGAAGGTGCCCGCGTCCAGAAAATACCGGATGCCGTTTTCCTCACAGACCCGCTTGATCTCCTTGGCGATCTCCAGCTGAGTCAGCTGCACCCTGCGCAGCAAAGTCTTTTCCATTTGATTGGCCTCCTTTTGTCCGGAAATAAGCCAGCCCCCGCTCCGTCAGCGCCATCACGGGGAACAGCCAGAAAAATACATCCGCAACCAGATTTTGGGTGTTGAAGGACAGGAACAAAATCCCCAGCAGGCACAGATTGCCCACAATCGACCGTTTCCGCTCCCAGGTCAACGCCACCCAAGCCGCCACATGCAGACTCCCGCCCAGCACGCCGAAAATGGCATACTGTATCAGCGTGGAGCTGGTATTGTGATTGGTTCCGTGGAGCACCTCCGCCAGGGTATCGCCGAACAGAGGATGCTTTCCAAAAAACGACAGATCCGTAAAAATGGCGCTGAGCCGGTCAACGGAGGAGTCCGAGGGGGTAGTCAGCCGCAGGAACATGTCGTAAAACTCATAGTAAATGCTGAATTCAAAGGTTGTGGTTCGAATGGTAATCAGAATATGGGCCAGAATCGCCAGCACCGCCGCCACCGCGCACAGCCCCGCGATTCGCCCTGCCTTTTTCCGGTACCATTTCTGATCAAAGTAGACAAACACCGCCAGAAGCCCCAGCTCCGCGATACCGCCGATGGCAAAGGTGGTCACCATGGTGACGGCCAGGATCCCGTTGACCAGCCATAGCGTCCAGGCCCGTTTCCAATCCACCCGGTAGTTATTGAGATACAGGGCCAGCAGCAGGAAGAACTGATAGACCCCGGGCTCTCGAAAAATGCCAAAATTCCGGTGCCATAGCGGCCAGGTCACCACGTAGCAGAAACCAAAGTTGTAAAAATCCCAGTCATTGGAATTGCAGAACACCGGCGCCTTCAGCACACCCGCCCCAGCCAGCTCCTTTAGCCCATAGGTCGCGAGAACGGAGTATGCCGCCAACGCTGTCAAAATCACCACATACGGCTTGGCCACATCCCGCACGGACACGAAATAGGTCAGAAATACCGCGAAGACCAGGCAGAACAAAATGCTGAAATACATCATCTGCCAGTCCCGCTTCACCACCATGGGCAGCAGCAGAAGCAGCGCCAGAAACGCCAGAATCCCCACCCGCCGGTCTGTGACGATGGCTTTCATCCGCTTTCGGTTCGCCGCCAGGAAGGCAACGCCCAGCAACGCAGTCAGCGCCAGCATCAAGGCCTGGGATCTGGTAAAGCCCAAAATGGAGGAGGTCACCAGGGTATCTCTGGCCAGCAGCAGCATGGCAAACAGGAACAATCCAAACAGCGCCTTTTTCCATTTTTGATTCAAAAAGTCAAACTCGGTCATGGATTTCGCTCCTTCTCCCAGGAAAGCACCGCTTCCAGCAGGTTCTCCGCGCCCCAGGGAACCGCCCGGCCGCCAAATTGATTGACAATTTCCTCACAGGCGGTATCCTGATAAACCACCGCCTCTGTGCCGCAGCAACGGGCCTCCAACACCGTCATGCCGAAGGTTTCCTCCAGGCTGGGGTTGAGCAGCAGGTCGGCGGCGGTATAGATTTCCGCCAATTCCCGAGGGCTGTTGGTTCTGGGCAGGCCCAGAACATTGGCGGGCAGCCGGCGGCGCTGCTTTTCCGTCAGCCCCACCAGTACGATTTGAAAATTCCCATTCAGCCTACGGGACAGCGCTAGAAAATCCTCCAGGCCCTTGCGCCGGTCCCAGACGCTGGCAACCCCCAGCAGGATGTACTTGTCCTCCAGGCCATGCTCCCGGCGAAAATCGCTGGGGGTGGGCTTGAAAATGTCCGTGTTGACGGTATTGTATACCACCTCCACCGGGTATTCTCCCAAAAAGCTCTCTGCGACCCGGCTTTCCAGCCAGTGGGAGGGAACGATCAAGCTTAGGTTGGGGATTCCCGTAAAGAGGGCCTTCTTTTTCTCGAAATTCCTCCGGCTGCCGTCCAGCAGGAGGCTTTGGGGATAGCTGCCCTTTTCCGGGCAATGATCGCAGCCGGTTTTCCACCTGTCACACCGGGCGTAATCAAAGTAGGCGCAGTGTCCCGTGAAGGCCCAGCAGTCATGGAGCGTCCAGCGGATCTCCTTGCCACAGCCGCGAAGATAGTCAAACAATTCACCAATGTGGAGATAGTAGCCGTGCAGATTGTGCAGCCAGATCACGTCCGGATCATACTGCCGCACCCAGGTCAGAAAGCGCCGGGTAGCCTCCCGGGAGCCAAAGCCCTGGTTGTCCCAAATCCGGTTTTCCAAGGCGTTCCGGCGGCAGTCCCAATCAGAGCCAATCCGCACTGTGGGAATATCCGGACAGCTGGCCTCATAACGGCCAAAGGCGAGCACACATTGGTGACCCTGCGCCATCAATTCCCGGCATTTTTCCGCCGCCAGCCGTCCGGTGCTGCCAAAGCCCGCCACGGAATTGATAAACAGGTACTTCATGTACTCGCCTCCTCCTATTAATACTTCCGCCAGACCATCTTATCCACCACGCCGGTGTAGGACTGGATGATTTTGACCACCTTGGTGGACACGTTCTCCTCCACATAATCCGGCACAGGGATACCGTGATCTCCTTCCAGATTCATCTGCACCGCGGTATCCACCGCTTGAAGCAGGTGCCCCTCGTCAATCCCTGCCAGAATGAAGCAGGCTTTGTCCAGGGCCTCGGGCCGCTCCGTAGAAGTCCGGATGCACACCGCCGGGAAGGGATGGCCGATGCTGGTGAAGAAGCTGGACTCCTCCGGCAGGGTTCCGGAATCGGACACCACCGCGAAGGCGTTCATTTGCAGACAGTTATAGTCGTGAAAGCCCAAGGGCTCATGCTGGATCACCCGCTTGTCCAGGATAAAGCCGCTCTGCTCTAAGCGCTTTTTGGAGCGGGGATGGCAGGAATACAAAATGGGCATATCGTACTTTTCCGCCATGGCGTTGACAGCGGTGAACAGGGAGAGGAAATTCTTCTCCGTGTCGATGTTCTCCTCCCTGTGGGCGGAGAGCAAAATGTACTTTCCCTTCTCCAGACCCAGCCGCCGGTGGATATCCGAAGCCTGAATGGCATCCAGGTTGGCATGGAGCACCTCCGCCATGGGAGAACCTGTCACATAGACCCGCTCCTTTGGCAGGCCGCAGTCGTGGAGGTATTTCCGGGCATGCTCGGAATACGCCAGGTTCACGTCGGAAATGATGTCCACGATCCGGCGGTTGGTCTCCTCCGGCAGGCACTCGTCCTTGCAGCGGTTGCCTGCCTCCATGTGAAAAATGGGAATGTGCAGCCGCTTGGCGGGAATGGCGGACAGGCAGGAATTGGTATCCCCCAGAATCAGCATGGCGTCGGGCTGGATGGCCGCCATGAGCTTGTAGGAGCAGTTGATGATGTTACCCACGGTGGCGCCCAAATCATCGCCCACCGCGTTCATATACACATCCGGGTCGCCAAGGCCCAGATCCCGGAAGAAAATCCCGTTTAAGGTATAGTCGTAATTCTGTCCCGTATGGGCCAGGATGCAGTCAAAATACTTGCGGCATTTATTGATCACAGCGGCCAGCCGGATGATCTCCGGCCGGGTACCCACAATGATCAGAAGCTTCAGCTTGCCGTTGTTCTGAAAGGAAATGTCCGAATAATCCAGTTTCATGTCCATGGTCATACCACCTCGTAAAACGTATCGGGCTTGCCCGGATTAAAACACTCGTTGGCCCACATCAGCGTCACCAGATCCTCCGTTTCGGACAGGTTGATGATGTTGTGGGTATAGCCCGGCAGCATATGAACAGCCTCGATCTTCTCACCGGAAACCTCGAAATTCAGCACATCCTCCGTACCAAGCTTTCGCTGCTGGATCAAGCCGTGGCCGGAGACCACAATGAAGAATTCCCACTTGGTATGGTGCCAGTGCTGGCCCTTGGTAACGCCGGGCTTGGAAATATTCACGCTGAACTGGCCGCAGCTTTCCGTTTTCAGCAACTCCGTAAAGCTGCCCCGGGCATCCACGTTCATTTTCAGTGGGAAAGCTGCCTTTTCCTTGGGAAGGTAGGAAAGATACGTGGAATACAGCTTCTTGGCAAAGCTGCCCTCGGGGATTTCGGGCATCACCAGGGTCTGGGGCTGGGCCTTGAACCGATCCAGCAGGGCCACAATTTCTCCCAGGGTTGCCCGGTGGGATACCGGCGCGGCGCAATAGCTGCCGTCGGGAGTCAGCACCGTGTTGAGGCCGTCGAATTCACAGTGGTGCTCCTTCCCTTCCAACGCGTCCAGCATCTCCGCCACCAGATCGTCGATATAGAGTAGCTCCAATTCCACGGAGGCGTCGTTCACCGTAATGGGCAGGTCGTGGGCGTAGTTGTGGCAGAAGGTGGCTACCGCGCTGTTGTAATTGGGCCGGCACCACTTGCCAAACAGGTTGGGGAACCGGTATACCAGTACCTTAGCCCCGGTTTCTTCGGCGTAGCGGAAGAACAGCTCCTCCCCCGCCTTTTTGCTTTTGCCGTACTCGCCGTTTGCGTAGCGGCCCACCAGGGTAGCCTGGATGGAAGAGGACAGCATGACAGGGCAGGTGTTTTTATACTTTTTCAGCGTGTCCAGCAGAGTGGAGGCGAAGCCGAAATTGCCCTGCATGAATTCCTCCTGGTTTTGGGGCCGGTTGACCCCCGCCAGGTTGAAAACAAAGTCCGCTTTTTGACAGGCTTCTTCCAAAAGCGCAGCGGGAGAATCCATATCGTAACGGTAAATCTCCCCAATGGCCAGCCCCGGACGGGTACGATCCTTTCCATCCCGGAGGCATTCCAGGGCGGCAGTTAGGTTTTTTCCCACAAATCCGGCGGCGCCGGTGATCAGAATGTTCATCCGTTGATCCTCCCGCTTTGATTTAGCCTTTTTTCTTCCAGGCGTCCAATTCCTCCCGGATGTACGCCAGGGACAGCAGCTTCTGCTGCACCTGCTCCACGTCCAGAAGCTGGGTATTGTTGGAGTTGAACTCCGACAGGACGTTGCGCTGAAGATTGCCCTCCCGGAAATACTTGTCGTAGTTTAAGTCCCGCTTGTCGCAGGGCACCCGGTAGAAGTTCCCCAGGTCGATGGCGTTGGCGCATTCCTCGTTGGTAAGCAATGTCTCGTACATCTTCTCGCCGTGGCGGATGCCGATGACCTTGATCTCGTGGCCGGGATTGAACAGTCCGGTAACCGCCTTGGCTAGGGTCTCGATGGTGCAGGCCGGAGCCTTCTGCACCAGAATATCGCCGCTGACACCATTTTCAAAGGCAAACAGAACCAAATCCACCGCTTCTTCCAGGCTCATGATGAACCGGGTCATGGCAGGCTCGGTGATGGTGATAGGATTGCCCGCCTTGATCTGGTCGATCCACAGGGGGATGACGCTGCCGCGCGAGCACATGACGTTGCCATATCGGGTACAGCAGATCTTGGTTTTCTCCGGGGAAACGGTGCGGGACTTGGCAACGATGACCTTTTCCATCATGGCCTTGGAGGTACCCATGGCGTTGACCGGATAAGCCGCCTTGTCCGTGGACAGGCAGATCACCGTCTTCACGCCCTCGTCAATGGCGGCAGTCAGCACATTGTCGGTGCCGAGGACATTGGTCTTCACCGCCTCCAACGGGAAAAACTCGCAGGAGGGCACCTGCTTCAGCGCGGCAGCGTGGAAGATGTAGTCGACGCCATGCATGGCGTTCTTGACGGACTGGATATCCCGGACATCGCCGATGAAGAACTTGATCTTATTCGCCGCCTGGGGCAGCTTTGCCTGAAACTCATGGCGCATGTCGTCCTGCTTCTTTTCGTCCCGGGAAAACACCCGGATCTCCCGGATATCCGTATCCAGAAAACGGTTGAGCACCGCGTTGCCAAAGGAACCGGTGCCGCCTGTAATCATCAAGGTTTTGTTCGCGAAAATGCTCATGCTTCTTCTCCTTCTTTCCCCCGGGAATCAAGCAGCTCCCGGAAAAGGGTAATATATTTTTGTGTACCGGCTCGAACGGTATAGGCCTTCTCATACAATCTGCGGCAGGTTTTTCCCATTTCGGCCCTCTGCTCCGGATGATCCCGGAGCATCCGGATGGCATCGGCCAGCTTGTCCGCCTCGCCGTTTCGCACCCAGGCCCCCGCGCCGCTTTCAATCTCCCGGACGATGTCACATTCGTCCATTA
>CAYYGF010000027.1:0-16717 GCA_964471315.1 uncultured Oscillospiraceae bacterium
TCATGCGGGGCTTTGCCAGGGAAGGCAAGTCCATCCTCTTTATCACCCACAAGCTGAACGAGATCATGGCGGTGGCCGACCGCTGCACCGTTCTGCGCAAGGGCAAGTGCGTGGGCACCGTGAATATCAAGGATACCAACAAGCAGGAGCTGTCCAACATGATGGTGGGCCGCCCGGTTCAGCTGGAGGTTCAGAAGGGGCCTGCCCATCCGGAGGACGTGATTCTGGATGTGAAGGGCTTGACCATTCCCTCCAAAACCAGCAAAAAGAACGCGGTGCACGACGTGTCCTTCCAGGTTCGCGCAGGGGAGATTGTCTGTATCGCGGGTATTGACGGCAACGGCCAGACGGAACTGGTCTACGGCTTGACCGGTCTGGAAAAGGCCAGCGCCGGTACCGTCACCCTCCGTGGCCAGGATATTTCCCACGCCAGCATCCACAAGCGCTCACAAGCGGGTATCAGCCATATCCCCGAGGACCGGCATAAGCATGGCCTGGTGCTGGACGATACCCTGGAAAACAACCTGGTGCTTCAGACCTTCCAGGAGCCTCGGTTCCAGAAAATGGGCTTTATCAAGCGGGACGCGGTGCGCCAGTACGCCAATCAGATCATCGGCCAGTACGATGTCCGCAGCGGCCAGGGCCCGGTGACGGTGACTCGCAGCATGTCCGGCGGCAACCAGCAGAAGGCCATCATCGGCCGGGAGATCGACCGGGGTTGCCCCCTGCTGATCGCGGTGCAGCCCACCCGCGGCCTGGACGTGGGCGCCATTGAATACATCCACAGCCAGCTGGTGGCCCAGCGGGACGCGGGCAAGGCAGTGCTGCTGGTTTCTCTGGAGCTGGACGAGGTTATGAATGTGTCTGACCGGATTCTGGTGATGTATGAGGGAGAAATCGTGGGCGAGCTGGATCCCAAGGCCACCACCGTCCAGGAGCTGGGACTTTACATGGCCGGTGCCAAGCGCGGCGGGAAGGGAGGAACCCAGGAATGAAGCAGACTTTACGAACCATCTATGAAAAGGATGCCACCAAAAAGGTGCTGGCGTCTTTGATCTCCATTCTGGTGGGCCTGTTTGTGGGCACCATTGTGGTGGTGCTGGTGGGTCTGAGCAAGGACACCATCACCCCCAAGGGCATTTGGGATGGTGTGCGGCTGATCTTCGCGGGCATTTTGTCCACCGGCCGGAACGCGGCGGGCAACCTGACCTGGGGCTATAACGCCCAGTCTCTGGGCAACATGCTGTTCCGGGCGACGCCGCTGATTATGACCGGCCTTTCCGTAGCTGTGGCCTACAAGACGGGCCTGTTCAACATCGGCGCGCCGGGACAATATCTGATGGGCACCATGGCCTCCCTAATGCTGGCTCTGGGCATTCCCTCCGAGTCGGTACCCACTGGCCTGATCTGGGTCATCGCCTTTCTGGGCGGCTGCCTGGCCGGCGCGCTGTGGGGCGCCATCCCCGGCATGCTGAAGGCCTTTTTGAATATCAACGAGGTTCTGGCCTGCATCATGACCAACTGGCTGGCGGCGAACATCGTGACCTGGGCCTTTGACGTGAGCAATTTCAAAAACGTGGTGGAAAATACCAAGGCCGGGTATATTTATAAGACTACCTTCAACGGCGTGGCGACTCCCAAGCTGGGGCTGGACAAGCTGTTCCCCGGCTCCCAGATCAACGGCGGCATCCTCATTGCCATCGTCATTGCCATTGCCATGTATATTCTGATCAACAAGACCACTCTGGGCTATCAGCTCAAGGCCTGCGGCTCCAACCGCCATGCGGCCCGGTACGCGGGCATCAACGACAAGCGTAACATCGTGCTGTCCATGGCCATCGCGGGAGCGTTGGCAGGCGGCGGCGCGGCGCTGTACTGGCTCTCCGGCAATACGGAGTTCTACTGGTCTACCTACCAGTCCCTGCCCGGTACCGGCTTTAACGGCATTCCCGTGGCGCTGCTGGCGGTGAATAACCCCATCGCGGTGATTTTTACGGCTAACTTCATGGCCATGCTGGACATTGTAGGACAGCAGCTCACCGGCTACACGGCCTATAACGAATATATCACCGATGTGATTATTTCGGTCATTGTCTACCTCAGCGCCTTCTCCCTGGTCATTCGGATGATGCTCACCGGAAAGAAAAAAGCAGGCGCGACAAACGCCAACGCGGAGACGGAGAACAAGCCCCCGGTGCCCGAGGATGAGAAGAAAGGAGGCGGGGAAGCATGACATTTCTGATTCAGCAGACGCTGCTCTACGCAGTGCCGCTTATGATTGTGGCCCTGGCCGGTGTATTTGCCGAGCGCAGCGGTATTATCAACCTGGCGCTGGAAGGCATTATGATTTTCGGCGCTTTCGTGGGTGTGCTGTTCGTCCACACCATGCAGTCTGTCCCCCTGTTCCTCAACGCTGCCCGGTCCGGTGACTGGCTGACGCTGCAGGGGTTGGAGCTGCTGGCCATGCTGGTGGCTGCGGCGCTGGGCGCGGTGTTCTCCCTGCTGCTGTCCTTCGCCTCCATCAATCTGCGGGCGGATCAGACCATCGGCGGCACGGCGCTGAACTTGATGGCCCCGGCACTGGTGCTGTTCCTCATCCGTATCCTGGTAAACCAGAATACCTTGATGATGAAAACCGGCGACGCTGCCTCCTGGTTCATGCTGAAAAAGTCCACCTTCGGCATCGACAAGTCCACCAACATTGGTTTTTTGGGAGAGACGTTCCTCAATAAGGTCTATCTGGCAACCTATATTTGTATTTTGGTTTTCGTGGTGCTGTCCATCGTGCTGTATAAGACCCGGTTCGGCCTGCGGCTCCGGGCCTGCGGCGAGAATCCCCAGGCGGCGGACAGCTTGGGTATCAACGTCTACAAGATGCGCTATGCCGGTACCACCATCTCCGGTGCCTTGGCGGGTATGGGCGGCTTTGTCTACGCGCTGACTACCGCCAACTGCACCGCCAACGGCGATGTGGCGGGCTTCGGCTTCCTGGCGCTGGCGGTTATGATCTTCGGCAACTGGAAGCCACTGAACATAGCGGGAGCATCGCTGTTGTTCGGCCTGTTCAAGTGCATCGCGGCGGCCTACAGCTCCATCGATCTCAACGGAGACGGCGTATTCCTGCTGGCGGAGCTGGGCATCAGCTCCCACCTGTACCGGATGCTGCCCTATCTCGTGACCCTGGCGGTGCTGGCCTTCACCTCCTAGAAGTCCCGGGCCCCCAAAGCCGAGGGCATCCCCTACGACAAGGGGAGCCGGTAAATCCCAAATAGCGACACAGCCCCCTGCCAAAAGGCAGGGGGCAAAGGATTGCCCTGCCGGGAGAGGCCATTGTCTGCGGCGACTCGCCGCCGCGTGCATATCTTGCGGGGCGCTGGCATAGAGTGTGCCAAGTGAGGAGGGATGGCATGGAGCAGGAGCAGATGCCTCATAAATTGCAGCTCGTTGACCGGCAGAAGCTGACCATGTCCGGCGTCACGGAGGTGGTCAGCTTTGATGAGAACACGGTGATTCTGCAAACCGCTCTGGGCACTCTGCTGATCCAGGGCCAGGGCTTGCAGTTGAAAAACCTTTCTCTGGAGGGGGGCCAGGTGGCGGTTGACGGTACTGTGACCAGCTTGAGTTATGAAGAACCCCGGCAGGACGGACTTTTCCGGAGGCTGTTCCGGTGACCCCGGCAACGGCGGCTTACCGGCTGACGCTCAGCGTCCTGCTGGGGGCGGCGCTGGGGCTGGGATATGGTTTCCTGCGGCCGCTGCGCCGCCGCAGATGCTGGATGGCAGACACCCTGTTCTTGCTGGCCGTGTTCTGGACATGGGTGTATTTTGGCTTCGGCCTCTGTGGCGGCGATCTGCGCCTGGGATACCTGGTAGGGATGGCGCTGGGTGGAGCGGTCTGGGAGGGCGCCTTCGGCCCGGCGCTTACGCCGGTTTTTGCCGGATTTTGGAAGGGAATCCGCCGCCTGTCGGGCCTAATGATCCTGCCTGCGAAAAAAATTCTCCAATTTGCAAAAATTTTGTTTGCATCTGGGGAAAAATGGGTTACAATAAGATGGAGTCAGCATAGGCATCATCCCGCGTCACCCGGAGGAACATCCCATGAAAGAAACCGAAAAGAAAACCGCAAAAGTCGTATTTCGCCGTGCCGGAACCGGATTGAAGATTTCCTTGATTCTTCTGATCCTGTTTTCCACCGCAGCGCTGGTGGCCCTGAGATGGGTACACAATGGGATTCGGGAGCAGACGAAAAAGCTGCGCAGCGAAGCCGCCGCGGTGGAATACGCCAACAGCGAACTGGAGCGGAAAACCGCCAATCTGGATTCCGTTCAGAGCGTCCAGGAAATCGCCAAGGAAGAGCTGGGACTGGTGGATCCCAGAGCCGTGGTCGTTGACCCGCAGTCGTAATCCAGGCAATCCGATTGCCTTAACATATGGAGGAATCAGAGCAAATATGGAGTTAACCGTAGGAACTGTTTTAGAGGGGAAAGTCAAATCCATCACGAACTTTGGCGCGTTCATTTCGTTGCCTGAGAACAAAACCGGCATGGTACATATCTCGGAGGTGGCCAACACCTATGTCAGCGACATCCGTCAGCATTTGACCGAGGGACAGGACGTGAAGGTTATGGTTATTGGCACGGACAATGGCAAGATCAACCTGTCCATCAAGCGCCTGGAGCCGAAGCCCCAGCGGGAGGGCGGCAAGCCCAATTTCCGCGGCGGCAACGCAGGTGCTCCCCGGCAGGGCGGCTACCAGAACCGGGAGCAGAACCAGGCTCGGCCCCAGCGCGCGCCGGTGCAGCCTGCCGCGCCCAAGACTGCGGATCAGCTTTTTGAGGAAAAGCTGAAGGCGTTTATGACAGAATCCGACAGCAAGCTCTCCTCTATCAAGGCCTACTCCGAAAACCGGGGCAGAAGCAGAAGAAGAGGTTAATACATGGGTTGTGAGCAGCCCTGTTTTCCAGGAAAGGCGGGCGTTCCTTTGCGGACGGTGGTGATTACCGGCGGCTCCCGGGGGATCGGGGCTGCAGCGGTGGCGTTGTTTGCCGGTCTGGGTGACCGGGTATTTTTCCTGTACGAAAAGAACCATGCCGCGGCCAGCGCGGTGGCGGAGAAAACCGGAGCCGTAGCCATTTGCTGCGATGTTTCCGACGGACGGGCGGTGGCGGCTGCCTTTGCCCAAATCCCCGATGTGGATGTCTTGATCTGTAACGCCGGGGTCTGCTGGTATGGCTTGATGAGCAGCATGCCGGAACCGGACTGGGATCGGCTGTTTGACGTGAATGTCAAAGGCATCTACCACTGTGTCAACGCCGCCATGCCCCATTTTCTGAAAAAGCAGAGCGGTTGCATCATCACGGTGTCCAGCATGTGGGGCCAGGTGGGCGCTTCCTGCGAGGCGGCTTACTCTGCCACCAAGGGGGCGGTGATCGGCTTGAGCAAGGCGCTGGCTAAGGAGCTTGGCCCCAGCGGCGTCCGGGTGAACTGCGTGGCCCCTGGGGTGATTCTCACCGATATGTGCGCGGGTGTGGAGCCGGAGATTCTGGCCCAAATGGCGGAAGAAGCCCCTGTTGGCCGGAATGGAACCCCCGTGGATGTGGCGCAGGCCTTTGCTTACCTGGCAGAGGCGGAATTTGTCACCGGCCAGGTGCTGGGCGTCAGCGGCGGGTATGTGATCTGAAGGTTTCGGCTCCCCTAACAGGGGAGCTGTGATTGAGGGGTTGTTCCAAAGCGGTTCGTAATAACAAAAGGAGAAGGATTATGAAAATTTCCGTTGGCTGTGACCATGGCGCTTTGGCGCTGAAGAATAAGGTGGTGACCCACCTGGAAAAGCTTGGATATGAAGTGAAGGATTTCGGAACCGACACCGCCGACAGCTGTGACTATCCCGACTTTGCCGCCGCTGCGGCCCGGGCTGTGGCCGCCGGGGAGTGTGAACGGGGCATTGTGCTGTGTACCACCGGCATTGGCGTGTCCATCACCGCCAACAAGGTCAAGGGTGTTCGCTGCGCCCTGCTCAGCGATCCCTGGTCCGCGAAGATGACCCGGCTTCACAACGATACCAACATGATGGCCCTGGGCGCCGGTGTGGTGGGGGAGAACCTGGCACTGGAAATCGTGGACACCTGGCTGGGTACGGAATTCTCCGGCGAGGAACGCCACCAGCGGCGGATTGACAAGGTCATGTCCCTGGAAAAATAAGAGCAAACGCGGCCGCGGTTTTGAACCGCGGCCTTTTTGTGATTTTATTTGACTGGATAGACAGTCTCTGTTATAATATATTGCTGAAAATTGTACCGCCCATGGAGGAATTCCCTATGAGAATGCGAAGAATGAAAAATCTGGAACCCCGGATGGAGAAATGCGCCGCCTACCGGGTGGCGGAGCCTGCCGCCCAGAAGGGCCAGTGGCGGGCGTTAAAACCGGACTGCACCCAGCTGTGGGTGGAGGTGGGCTGCGGCAAGGGGAAATTCACCGCGGAAACCGCCCAGGCCAACCCCGATGTGCTGCTGATCGCCGTGGAGCGTTGCCGGGAGGCCATGGTGGTGGCTATGGAGAAGGCCCAGGCTATGGGGCTGAAAAACGTGTTCTTTATCGACATGGACGTTGCCAATATGGAGGAGGTGTTCGGCCCGGGCGAGATCGACCGGCTGTTCATCAACTTCCCCGACCCCTGGCCCCGGAAGAAGAATGCCAAGCGCCGCCTGACCCACCGGGGCTTTTTGGACAAATACTGCCGTGTGGTTCGGGAGGGCGGGGAATTCCACTTCAAAACTGACAACGCCCCGCTGTTTGCGTTCTCTCTGGAGGAATTCGCGGCGTGCGGTTTGGAAGTGAAGAATCTGACCCGGGATCTCCACAGAAATGGTGTGGTAGGAATTATGACCGGCTACGAGGAAAAGTTCCATGCCCTGGGTACGCCCATCAACCGCTGCGAGGTGGTCTGCAAGCCCTTCATCCTGCCTCCGGAGGAGAAGAAAAACCAGGAGGAAGACGCATGAACGACTGTCTGCGGCAGCTCCATGAGAGAAAATCCGTCCGGGTATACGATGGCAGACCGATTCCGGATGAAGTAAAGCGGGCGGTGCTGGAGGCCGCCATTCAAGCGCCCACGGCGGGAAACATGGCGCTGTATACCATTCTGGACATTACCGATCCGGAGAAGAAGGCGGCGCTGGCAAAAAGCTGTGACAATCAGCCCTTCATTGCTACGGCGCCCATGGTGCTCATCTTCTGTGCGGATTACCACCGGTGGTATGAGACTTTCTGCCAATACGTAGATTCGGTGCGCAAGCCGGATACCGGCGACCTGTTTCTGGCCCAGGCCGACGCCTTGATCGCGGCGCAGAACGCGGTGGTGGCGGCTCACAGCCTGGGGCTGGGAAGCTGCTACATCGGGGACATCACGGAAAACTATGAGTACCATAAGCATCTGCTGAACCTGCCGGAGTATGTGGTTCCCGCTGCCATGCTCTGCTTCGGCTATCCCACGGCGCAGCAGGAGGGCCGTCCCAAGCCGCCCCGGCATTCGGTGGAGGATTTGGTTTACGAAAACGGCTACAGTCTGAAAAAAGCGGCGCAAATGCCCCGAATGCTGGGTTCCCAGCAGGGAAAAACGGATCAGGAGCTGGCGGACTATATTCGCCGGTTCTGCCAGCGCAAGTGGAACAGCGCCTTCAGTGTGGAAATGAGCCGCTCCTGTAATGCAATGCTGCGGGATTGGCGCGAAAGGTGAAATGTATGACAACTTACTATGGAGGAACCTGTGACGTTGCGGTGATCGGCGCCGGTCACGCGGGGATCGAGGCGGCTCTGGCTGCTGCCCGGCTGGGACTGCACACCATCCTCTTTACCATCAACCTGGATGCGGTGGGGAACATGCCCTGCAACCCCGCCATTGGCGGCACCGGTAAGGGCCATCTGGTGCGGGAGCTGGATGCCTTGGGCGGAGAAATGGGCGTAGCTGCGGATCATAGCTGCATCCAATACCGAATGCTGAACCGGGGCAAAGGCCCCGCCGTCCACTCCCTCCGGGCCCAGGCCGACCGCCGGGAATATCAGAAATACATGAAGCACGTCCTGGAGCTCCAGGTAAATCTGGAGCTGAAGCAAGCCCAGATTGTGGCGGTGCTGACGGAAAACGGTGCGGTAACCGGGGTTCGCACCCAGCTGGGGGCGGTGTACACGGCGAGGGCGGTGGTGATCGCCACCGGCACCTATCTGGACAGCACGGTGATCACCGGGGAAAGCGTGGTTCCCTCCGGCCCCGACGGGATGCATCCCAGTGTGGGCCTGGCGGACAATCTGCGATCCTTGGGTTTCAATCTGCGGCGGTTCAAAACCGGAACGCCGCCCCGGGTCAACCGCCGGAGCATGGATTTTTCCAAAATGGAATTGCAGCCGGGAGACGATACGGTGGAGCCGTTTTCCTTCCGGACTGCCCATAAGGTCAATAACTCCGCCGTGTGTTACCTGACCTACACCAACGAAAATACCCACAAGATCATCCGGGACAATCTATACCGCAGCCCCATGTACGACGGCACCATTTCCGGCGTCGGCCCCCGGTATTGCCCCAGCATCGAAACGAAAATTGTCCGCTTTGCGGATAAGCCCCGGCACCAGCTGTTCATCGAGCCCTGCGGCCTGGACACGGAGGAAATGTACATCCAGGGCTTTTCCTCCAGCCTGCCGGAGGATGTGCAGCTGGCCATGCTGCGCACCATCCCCGGCCTGGAGCACGCGGAAATGATGCGCCCGGCCTACGCCATTGAGTACGAGTGCATCGACCCCACCCAGCTTCTGCCCACCCTGGAAACAAAAACCGTATCCGGCCTTTACGGCGCGGGGCAGTTCAACGGCACCTCCGGTTATGAGGAGGCTGCCGCCCAGGGCCTGGTGGCGGGGGTCAACGCGGCGCTGAAGCTGCTGGGCAGGCCGCCCATGATTCTCACCCGGGACACCAGCTACATCGGCACGCTGATCGATGATCTGGTGACCAAGGGCACCGAGGAGCCGTATCGGATTATGACCAGCCGTTCGGAGTACCGGCTGCTCCACCGGCAGGACAACGCGGATCAGCGGCTGACCCGGATCGGCGCGGAGATCGGTCTGGTACCCCAGGAGCGGTTACAGGCGGTGGAGGAAAAGTATGCGCAGGTACGCCGGGAAATTGGTCGCCTGGAGGGCAGCGGTGTGCCTGGGTCTGAGGCGCTGAACGCCATGCTGGAAGCCAGGGACACGGCCCCGGTGACCAATTCCGCCCGTCTGGCGGATCTGCTGCGCCGCCCCCAGGTCAGCTATGCCGATCTGGCGCCCTTCGATACCGAACGCCCCAGCCTGCCTGCCTCCGTTACCGAGGAGGTGGAAATCCAGATCAAATACGCGGGGTATCTGGCCCGGCAGGAGAAGCAGGTGGCGGAATTCCAAAAGGAGGAGGCCCGCCGTCTGCCGGAAAATCTGGACTATGCCGCCATTGCCGGACTCCGGCTGGAGGCGCAGGAGAAGCTGGCAAAAATCCGCCCGGTATCCATCGGGCAGGCTGGCCGGATTTCCGGCGTCAGCCCCGCGGATATCGCGGTACTGCTGATTTATCTGGAACAGCAGGGATAAAAAACGGGCGGCCGAAAGGCCGCCCAACATATTCATTCTAGCACAGGCACCCTTGCCGTGTCAATAGGAAGCGTCCGCGGCAAACGGAAATCTGTATTTTACACAAGGATAAATTCGTTAATTTGGATAAAATTACGTCTTGAAAAAAGAAAATTATTGTGGTATCTTATAGACACAAAGAGGTGATACCAATGTACAGGTAAACTTCTGAAAGGCTTGCATCCAATGGCTTCTCAGCAGCGCAGGAAAAAGCATGGAAGCAATGAAAAACGCAGCGGCAGACAGTAACGATTGATTTGGGAAGGAATCCGGTTTTTGGTTTTGACAAAAGAAATTTCGTTGAAAACAGAAGCAAGCTCCATCCGGAAGAAATCCAAGCGTATGACCAAAAGCGGATTCCAGGCAGGAAAAGCGCAGACTGAAATGTAGAAAATTGGGTACAAGTCCATGAGGCGGTTTTTCAAAGCAATCGATTCCGACTTATAAGAGCATCCCGCTGAAAGGGATTAAAAGGAAAAGGAATAAGAATCACGGAATGGATATTTGAGCAGAGAAAGAACCGTCAATCCGTAGAAAGCGAGGTCTAATCGATGATGTTAGATAATAAGAGTGAACAGAAATGACCCTTGGCTGCATCAGAATGTATCGATCACAAGATACAGCAGTCAAGGGTCATTTCTTTTGCGGGCAGCGCCCGCAGGCAATGCGTGCATGGTGCGGTGGTAGTCGTTACTGCCCAGATCCGCTCGGTATCGTTCCCTGGCGGGGAATGGTTGTTCAAATTGGATAGCCTCCGCCCAATTGGGGCGGCTTTTTTATGTTTGGAATCGGTAGCCTGCCTCCAGCAGGCGGGTCAGGGCCTCGTCGGCCTCCTCGTCGGTGAAGAGGCCGGTAAAGCGCTTGTCAATGGCCAGGGCCTCCAGACTCAGCTCCAGATGGCCGCACTGGCACAGGGCGTTGAACCCGTCGCTGAGACGGCGGCCGGACAGAATTCGATGGGCAGCGGCCAGAGCGGTTTCTGCCGCCACTGGGCGCATGCGAACGCCCAGCTTCTCTGCCTTTGCCCGGGCAGCGGCCCAGGCGGCGATAAATGCGGTTTCCATAGAGATACCTCCTATCGGGTAATGGGGGAAGGCGGCAACGCCGTTAGGCGGTGCCTCAGCGTGTCGAAAAAGGCCCTTGGCCCCCTCTGATGAGGGGGGGCTGTCAGCGAAGCTGACTGGGGGAGAGAACAGAAAATGTTATGCGTTTGCCAGGAACTGGCTAGAATATGCAGTTTTTTCTCTCCCTCCGGCACGGCCTTGCCGTGCCACTTCCCTCATCAGAGGGAGGCTTTGGGGGGAAAGATGGTTTTATCAGATAATAGTATTAGGGCAACACCGCACAATGGGAGCTGCGGGCTTCGGCGGATCTTTTGTCCCAATCGTGCAGTATGAAAAATGGGAAATACATCCAGTATTCCCGCATTTTCCACACTTTCGCTTGGGTCAAAATCTCCCGCCGAATCTCCTTGCCCCATTATGCGGTGTTGCCTTAGTAAAGGGCATAGAGATAGCGGTACAAAAGCTGGAAATACCAGGGCCTTTGGCGCAGGGCGCGCAGGGCCTTGCGGCGGTAGGCTTCAAAGGCCAGTAGTTCCTCCCCGGTCAGCGTGTGTTGGCTGAATTTGGCCTTCTGGGCAAGCGCCTCCAGCGCCTCCGGCGGGGATTCCTGGCGAAGCTGAGCCAGCCTCTCCACCTCCCGCCAGCGGGCCAAGGCCTGGGCGTTGACGCTTTTGGCGTTTTCGCGCCGCAGCTTGAGCCGGAGCCGCCGTTGGCCCTCCGCCAATGCGATGGCGGCCGTCAACACCAGAAGAGATATCCACAGGCCGGAAGCGCTGTGTTTTGGCGCAGGCTCCGGCGGGGGGGATTGGGCCGGCGCAGTCTGGGGGGCAGTTTGCGGGAGATCCTCCGGTTCCTCGCTGACGGCAGGCAGCGTGGTGGCAGGGGAGGTGGCCGGGGCTTCGGAGGGTTCCGTGACGGTCTGGGAGGCGGGCACCGTATCGGCAGCGCCTGGGGTAGCCTCCAGAATCAGCCACAGTCCCAAGGCTGGTTCGTAGTATTCGACCCAGGCGTGGGCATTTTCCCCGGTGACGGAAACGGTTTCCCCGGCCCGGGTGCGTACCAGATAGCCGCTGACGTACCGGGCTTCCACGCCCGCCGCCCGAAGTAGCACCGCTGCTGCCGTGGCGAAGTGGACGCAGTAACCCCGGTCGGATTGTTCCAGAAACCACAGGGCAAAGTCCGGCTCTCCCTCTGGCATCCGCCCGGTGTTCAGATCGTATACGGCGCTGTTTCGTACGTAGGCGCCAATGACCTCCGCCTTGGCGGTGGCGGTGGTTTCTCCGGAGAAAAGACCAGCGGCCAGCGCCGATGCCTGGGACAGGGTTGCCTGGGGCAGTGCCAGATAGTCCTCACCACCAGTTGTTCCCGCCCCGGTTCCCGCTTGCGCCAGTAAGGTGCCCAGATCTGCGGCCAGGCCGGTTCGGCGGTAGGTGTACTGGGTAGACAGCCGGGAGTTTTCCAGCCGCCCGCCCAGGAAGGTCAGCCCCGGTTCCGGGTAATAGGGCAGGTACAGCACCTGCTCTGTGTCCAGGGTTTTCACGGTGACGGAGCCAAGATCGGTGCCGTCGCAGGAAAAATCCTCCGCCCGGTGCGGGGTGGACTGCCAGCGCTTGCCGTCGTACACGTCGTAATCCTGTCCCCGGAGATACAGCGTGCCTCCGGTTTCGGCAGTGACGTACAGCACGGGAGCGGTGGATTCCCGGCGGCTGTCCAGAGCGGCGAGGTTCACCTGCGCCCCGGATTGGGCCGGAAGGGAAACGGGCTGCGTTGGTGTAAGCAGAAGACTTTGGCACCAGCTCCATAGTGCGTCTCGCAGCCGGTCGGATTGATTTACATAACGCTCTTGCGGAACGGCAAGCAGCAGCCCCAGCAGCGCCGCTGTCACGGGCAGGGCCGCCAACAGAATCAGCCGGCAGCCCTGCCCGGGATCGCTGCGGCGGGCATGGCTGGACAGCAGCAATAGCAGCAGCGGCACCAGCAGGGCAACGAGACAGCCCGAAGCGGGGACGGTATCCGTCACCACAACGCAGGGCGCCAGAGTCACAAGACCCAGGACAAAGGGGAACAGGGCGGTGTGTCTGCGGCAGACACACCAGCAGACGGCCATGGCGGTCAGCGCTCCCCAAATGGCCATGGGAAGATCGGCAGCGCCTGCGTTCCAGGGCAGCTCCGTCAGCGGCAGATATCCCCAATGGTAGGCCTGGTCGTAGACATAGGACAGCCGGTAAACCAGCTGCTTCAGCTGCGCCCAGGCCTCGCCCCGCCGCCAGAGATAGCCAGCCAGCAGCGCCAGGATTAGCAGAAGGGCGGTGGTTCCCCTTTTCCGGGAGAAGGCCAGCGCCGAGAATACGGCGGCAGTCAAGCAAATCAGAATCAGCGCCGGAAAGGCTGTGATGCGAAGGCCGAAGGCGCTGATGACGCACCCTGCCGCCCCCAGTCCGGCGCAAAAACCAAGGGCAGCGGCCACAGCGGCGGTAAAAAAGGTGTTACGGTTCATCCGACTGCCCTCCAATGTGGTACTGCCAGGACGCGGCGTATACTTGATCCCGGATGGAGCCTGCTGCCACGGCCGGGTCGCACAGCAATTTGTCGATGGCCTTGGTCAGAGCCTGGGTGTCGCTCACCGGCAGACAGCGGATTCCGGCGCCGGTAAGGGCGCGGATTTCAAAGGGGACATTCTGTTCCAGCAGATAGGTTCCCATCCACAGCAGCCGCCCGAATTTCCGATCCACTTCCTCCGGTGTTCCCCGCAGGGTCATGGTCAGCAGCACCAGTCCCCGCTGGGGCTGCATCGGCTCTCGCAGGGTTAGGTTCCCTGTTTTGGCTGACAGCTTCCAGTGTACCTGGTTGAGATTGTCTCCGGGACGGTAGAGCCGCAGCTCGTGGTTTTCGGAAAAGCCCCCGCCGGGCTTGGGCTGCCAGGATCGGGCGAGGAAACGCTTCAGTTCCGGTATATCCCGCACCGGCAGGGGTACGGGCCGTACCACCACGGTCTTTGCCGCCGCTTGCCTGGCGGGGAATCGGAAGAGTCCCAAATAGTCATAGACCCGGGGCTTTTCCAGTGTCAACGTGATGCCGCCGCAATGGAAGGTGGGAAGACTCTGGTGGGGTGGAATCCGGCAGGACTCCCCTGTAATTTGGCAGCGCAGCCGCAGCCTGCCCCCAAATGGCGGCACCGCCAGGGGACTGCTGCCCAGAAGCCAGGCGTCTCCCTCGGCTCTCTGGGGCAGCGCCCCCGGGGTTTCGATTTCCAAACGCAGCGTCAGCATGGCAGGCAGGCTCAGTGCCAGGGACAGCCAGGGCAGTCCCAGGGCCAACAGCAGCGCCACCCAGGAAAGCCACTCCCCGTAGGCAAGATAAAAGATCAGACATCCGGCGAGACACGCCAGATAGGTCAGACGACGCCCCAGCATATCAGCGCAGCCTGGGGGCGGGGACGGCGGCTAAGACCTCCTGGGCCACCTGCTCAGCGGTTTTCCCCTGGGCTTCGGCCTTGGGAGAGAGAATCAGCCGGTGGGCCACGGTGTGGGAGAATACCTCCTTCACGTCTCCGGGGGTGACGTAATCCCGGCCCCGGAGTCTGGCTACGGCCTTGGCCATGGCGGTGACGGCCAGGGTCGCCCGGGGGCTGGCGCCCCGGAGCAGGCTTTCGCTGGCACGGGTGGCCCCGGACAGACTGACGATGTATTGCACCACGCTGTCGCTGAGGTAGGTTTCCTCCACGGCGGCCTGCATCTTCACCAGCTCCTCCCGGGACATCAAGGCAGAAAGCGCCTTCAGAGGATTACCGCCCTGCCGGTTCAGAACCATGGCCATCTCATCCTTGGGATTGGGATAGCCCAGAGACAGCCGGATCATGAACCGATCCATCTGGCTGTCCGGTAGGAGCTGGGTGCCCGCCGCGCCAGTGGGATTCTGGGTGGCGATGACCACGAAGGGTTGGGGCAGGGGGTGGCTGACGCCGTCCACCGTGACCTGGCCCTCCTCCATGGCCTCCAGCAGGGCGGACTGGGTTCGGGAGGTGGCCCGATTCAGCTCGTCCGCCAGGAAAAGATTACACAGCACGGCCCCGGGCTGGTAACGCAGTCCGCCTTGAGGGTCGGGAATGGAGTAGCCGGTTACGTCCGAGGGCAGCACGTCCGGGGTGAACTGTACCCGGTTGTATTCCAAATCCAGCACCCGGGAGAAGGCCAGAGCCATGGTGGTTTTGCCCACGCCGGGAATATCCTCCAAAAGAATGTGGCCCTTGGCCAGAATAGCCGCCAGCACCCATAGCAGCACCTGATCCTTGCCCACGACGGCCCGGCGCACCTGGGTGAGTACCTGCTGGGCATAGCCGGTGACGGCGTTTTCCCTGGTCGGCATGCAACCGCCCCTTTCGTAAACAGATTTTCCCTATTGTACTATGTTTTCCCAGGAAAAACAAGTCGAAGGGGTCTGGGAGCTCCTTAAGATTTCCTTGCGTTCAAACAATGTTTCCATTCTGCCCTCTTGTTTTATGAGGGAAAATGCGGTATAATAACCCCAAATTCTTGACCGACAGGGGGGACTGCCATGGCGCTGCACGACGAGGAAATGAATAGACGCCGTGAAAAACGGGAGGCCCAGCGCAAAAAGCAGCAGGCCCAGGCGAAGCGGCTGCGGCGCACCCTGTTTCTGGCGGTGCTGGTGCTGGCCCTATGCGGCGGCGGCATTTGGTATCTGACCCGTGGCTCCCAAGGGGATGCCCAAACGGTGATGGCTACGGAGGCGCCCACGGAGGCGACACAGCCGACCAAGCCAGCCTCCCCCTTGCAGCAGGATCCCATTACCAAGATCCATATCCGGGCGGCGGGAGATTTGAATGTCACCGACAAATCCGTTTCCGCCGGCGTGGCGGTTCGGGATTACGATTTCAGTGGCGTATTCAAAGACGTGGCGGCGATTCTGGCGGACGCGGATCTGACGCTGATGAACTTTGAGGGAAATGTCTATGGAGAGCCATACGGCACGGCCACCAGCTCCGCACCCAACCGGCTGCTGGAGGATCTGCGATCCTGCGGCGTGGATTTGCTGCAAATGGCCAACTCCTGCACCATCAACAATGGTATCAACGGCTTGACGGCAACCTTGCAGAGCATCCGCAATGCCGGAATCGAGCCGCTGGGCGCTTACGCCAGCGCGGCGGAGTACCGGGCCTCCAAGGGCTACACCCTGGTGGAGGCGAAGGGCATCAAGATCGCTTTCGTGGCCTTCACCAAGGGCCTGGGCGGACGGGGCATGCCTGCGGGAAACGAGGATCTGGTGAACCTGCTCTATAAGGACTACTCCAGCACCTACCAGGAGGTGGACAAGGATCGCATTGAGACGATTCTCAAAAACGTGGAGGCGGAGAAGCCGGATGTGACCATCGCGCTGGTGCACTGGGGCAGCGAGTATAATGACGACATCAGCAAAACCCAGAAGAGCATCGTCTCCTTGATGCAGAAGCGGGGCGTGGACATTATCCTGGGCACCCATCCCCATACCTTGCAGCCTATCGTCTATGACAACGTCAAGGGAACGCTGGTGGCCTATTCCCTGGGGGATTTCTTCGGCGACGCCGACCGGGGCGGCACCAATTACTCCATCATTCTGGACATCGAGATTACCAAGGACGCCTCCACCGGCGTGACCAAAGTCACGGACTACAGCTATACCCCCATCTACACCGTCACGGAAACGGAGTGCCCCGATGAAAAGCGCCGGGTGGTGCGCATCGAGCAGGCGCTGGAGGCCTATGAGGGGAACTATCTGGACAGCATTACCAAGTCCTGCAAGGAGGGTATGGAAAAGGCGCTGACCCGCATCGAGGAGCGTCTGGTTATGCCAACGGAAGAAAAGAAGTAAGCCAAGCGGCCGTCCGGACAGGGCGGCCGCTTTTTTGCGGGAAATCGGAGCATACGGATCGGCCTAACGCAGCAGACAGATAAATTGGTGTTTATCGGTCAGCCCCTTGCCTCTCCCTATGGGAGAGGTGCCCCC